>CALQKQ020000062.1 GCA_943331195.2 Akkermansia muciniphila
ATCCCCCACCAAGGAACAAAACTCACTCCCCGGACTCCGCTAATGCCGGCGCGGCGACTGGCGACGTCCCCCTGGCAAAGAGCCAAAGGGAGGCTCCACGACGACTCGCACCGGGTCTGCGGGTAGGAACGACAGTACGCCATCAAGGAACGTCCGGCGCAGCGCGGCTCGGGATGCCCTGCAACGCCTCCGAAACTGCCCCTGCGCCCTCATGGCCGCCAGGGGTCACCGACACCAGGGGTCAATTATAATTGTCGCCAAGGGAATTTATCGTTGTCGCGGGACGCTGCACGGCGGATGAGTACAGCGGCTGGATCGGGGCACGCAGTGCCTGGAACTGAAGCGACTGCGTCATTCAGATCCGATGACACGAGAACGCGTTGAGACATCCCCTCGCGATGACTCCCACAACGGAGGTCGCGTTTTCAACTAGAACATCCTTTGCTGGCTGCGGCAACGTTCTGTCGCTGTGACATGTTGGTTTACCTATCATAAAATCGTCCATCCACGTTGACCAAAGAACCTGACCCCCATTAGGCTCTTTTTAAGCAAGGGGCGCATCGCGCCCGCGAGGGTGGTCGAACCCCTCATCGCCCAGATGGGTCGACTGGCTTTTACGGTACCACCTCTACAGCGCTGGCCTCAACCGATGGGCAAAAAGCATGAAGCGTCGCGGGCACCCCGCCGACGGGAAGGGCGATCCGCCACGTCCGCCCCTGGTGGACTTGAGGCCTGGCAGTTCGGCGGCTAGCCGTTTTTTGAGCTAGGCTTTGTACCAGAGGGAGGCTCGAGGTGTATTGTGGGGGGTGTTTCCGGCTCGATGATGGCACTGCCTGGCCCAAGCATTTACCTCACGCCATGCTTCCAAACGAACCTAGCGCGTCAGGTTGCGCTGCAGCCACGCTTCCCGCTGGCGCACTAGCTCCGCATACTTAGCCCGGATGGCCGCGATATCCTGCTCCCCCCCGCTCGCCAATTTGCGCCCCGCCCCAAACCGCGTCCATGGCCCATCCGGAACCTCCTCGGCGGTGCAAAACCTCCAGTCGCACTGGGCCCCGCTGCTGATCCCCAGAAAATCACGCACCGCCGGTGACACATCTAGCCCCGCGCCATTGTTCTCCACGTTTTTCGGTGGAGCCGTCCCAAACACATAATTGTGGTCGTCCGTCGTAAAAGGCCCACAGTCTTCCCACTGCGCGAAACAGGTTTTGTTGCCGCAGCGAATCGCGAGCCAAGTCCCGTGGCAAGCACTGTTGCTCTCCTCGTGCTTGCGCGTCTTAAACCACGGAATCTTCGCCGCCGAAACCTCCTTGTTCGTCAAATCATTGAACGGCAGCGCCACATAGAATGGGTTTAAATTCGGCACAAACCCCTTAGGATGAAAGTCATACGTCCGGTTCTCCCGGCTCGGATCGTCAAACCCCCCATAGTTTTCCTGCCAATCCGTGTCCCACGAGCTCTTGTGATTCGGCGTCGTGTTGCGCCCTTCTGGCGCCTCCCCTATCCAAAAAACCGTCGTGGTAATGTTCCGCTTCCAGGGAAACTTCGGTGCCACTTCCCGCGCCCGCGTCGGCGCATACACCCGCGGCAGCGCCGCAATCGGACCCACCGCCCCGGCCGCTCCCTTGGCCTCACTTTTCTCCTGGCCCGCGCGCTTTTCTTTGGCCCCTCCCTTGGAGACCGCCCCCACCCCAGTTCCCTGGCCGCCGGTTTTACCGGTTTTGCCCGCCGCCTGCGCCTGAACCGAGGCCACGGTCCCCAGCCACAGCCCAAAAGTCGTCGCATAACAGATGGCAATAGTAAGGGAAGTCACGCGTAGGAAGGTCGGCAAAAAGGGGAGAGTGCAGACTGGGATTCTACCAACCCCCACCCCGCGCGCAACAAAAAAGTCTCCCCCCCTGCAGCGCGCCGTCCCTCCCTCGGCCGATCCCTTCCCTCCCAACGCCCTTGCCCGCTAGGCCCTCACCCGGTATGGACACCCATGACCGCTCGCCTTTCCGCCGCCCTTTGTTGTGCCGCCCTCTGCGCCGCGCCCGCCGCCGCCCAGGAAGCGGAGCCCCCTTCTGGTGCCGCCCTAGCGCTTCTCCAGCCCAACTCCGCCCTCGGCGCTGCTTTGGCCTTCCTCCAACCCACCGCCACCGCCCCCATCCAAGCCCTCCACCTCCGCGGCACCTTTGGCGAAACCCGCGGTGCCACCGCCTTCCTCCAAGGCGGCCAGTTCGACCTCCGCCTCGAACCACCCCGCCACCTCCGCCTCGAGGTTTCCCTTCCCGATCTTACCTTCTCCCTCGGCCAAAATCAGCAGCAACTCTGGATCCACCTCCCCACCAAAAATCTCCTCATCCTCGGCGACCCCGACGTCCCCCGCTTTAGCACCCGGCCCGACAGCGTCTCCTCCCTCGCCCTTAACCTCCTCCGCCTCCCCCTCAGCCGGGTGCAGTTAGCCCTCCTCCCCACCCTTCTCAACAGCACCACCAGCGCCACCCCCGCAGGCGGCCGCAGCTTCACCTTGAGCCCTTCCCCGGCCGCCGCCGCCCTCGACCTCCCCGTCCGCCAACCCCTCCTCACCGCCACCATTCCCCCCAACCAAGCCTGGCCCAACCTCATTCGCTATCACGACGACGCCAACGCCGCCACCCTCCACCTCGCCGAAGCCACTTTCAGCCCGCCCCTGCCCGACGCCACCTGGCAACCCTCCCCCGACGCCGCCGACCACGTTGAAAAAGTCTCCCTCTCCCACCTCGACCGCTTCCTCAAAGTCACCCTAGCCTCCCTCGGTCGCACCATTCCCACCCTTCCTCCCGCCACCGGCCAACGCCACCTCCTCCGCAGCTCCGGAGCCGGTCGCCTGGAAGACCACGACGGCACCCGCGTCCTTTTCCTCGCTGGCTCCCCCCAAGAAATGGGCCGCCAACACGGCACCCTCCTCAAAAAAGAAGTCCGCCAACTCGTCGACCGCATCCTCTATGGCATCGGCGTCGGCAGCTCCTTCGATAAAGGCCGCTGGTTCTTTGGCGAAATCGAAGAAGCCGTCCGCCGCAGCGCCCCCTTCATCGATCCCAGGCACCTCGCCGAAATGGACGCCCTCGCCGCCGCCGCCGGCGTCGAACCCGAAGAAATCCGCCTCGCTAACTTCTTCCCCGAACTCTTCCACTGCAGCGGCTTCGCCCTCCTCGGCCAAGCCACCCAAGGCGGCAAACTCTACCACGGCCGCGTCCTCGACTACCTCCGCGGCGTCGGCCTCGAGGAACACGCCACCGTGATCGTTTACCGCCCCGACCAAGGCCACGCCTGGGTCAATATCAGCTATGCCGCCTTCACCGGCAGCGTCACCGCCATGAATGATCAGCAACTTTGCCTCGGCGAAATGGGCGGCCGCGCCGAAGGCGCCTGGGACGGCAAACCCATGGCCCAACTCGTCCGCGAAGTCATGGAGCGATCCTCTACCCTCGACGAAGCCCTCGACTTCATGCGCCGCACCCCGCGCACCTGTGAATATTATTACGTCCTCTCGGATGCCAAATCCCACCGCGCCGTCGGCATCAAAGCCACCCCCACAACCTTCGAAGTCGTCGCCACCGGCCAGGCCCACCCCGAACTCCCCAATCCCATCCCCGACACCGTGCTCCTCTCCGCCGGCACCCGCTACCAAGAACTCACTCAGCGCGTCCACCGCAACTTCGGCCACTTCGACGCCCCCGCCGCCATCCAGCTCATGTCCCGCCCCGTCTGCATGACCAGCAATATCCACAGCGTCCTCTTCGCCCCCGATACCCTCGACTTCTGGGTCGCCAACGCCGACAGCCAACACGTCGCCAGCGAAACCCGCTTCACCGCTTACAATCTCAAGGCCCTCCTCCAAGACCCTCCCGCCCCACCGCGCCCCCGCCGCCCATAACGCCCCCGCCGCCGCCCGCGCGGGCCCGTTCTCATGTAAGGATAACTCGCCGAAAATCAGTCCGCTTCCACCCCTGGCCCCGGCCTCCCCGCGAGCTCCCGGATCACTTTCGCAGGGACGCCCGCCGCCACCACATTGGCTGGCAATGACCTAACCACCACCGCGCCAGCCGCGACCACCGTATTGTCCCCAATCATAACACCTTTGAGGACTATCACCCGGCTGCCCAGCCAGACATTGTTGCCTATCCGCACCCCCGCCGCCGGATCACTGCCCTGCCAGCGCTCCGCCGGATCCACCCGATGAAAATCGCTGTCCATGATCGTCACCAAATCCCCAATGAGACATTTCTCCCCAATGTCGATCGAATCCATCGCCACGAGCGAAATGTTGTTGCTCATCGCGGTGCCCCGCCCAATGCGAATGCGCGCCCGGCCCCGCGCTTGGAGCAAAATTTCCCCCGAGCCAATCCGCGGAGCCGGCCGATAGCCCAAACTAACGTCTTCCTCCAACACGACCGATCCCGTACCGCCAAACCGAATCGGAACCTGCGCCCTCGTCGAGGCCGGCCAGATCACCGCCTTCTCCGTCATCCCCGACAAGCGGCTCGCTTTCCATCCATACCAGCGCTGCCGCCAATGATCACCTAAGTGACCGCAAAAATGATAAAATGAACGCATCGTCATCATGGCCCTAGAAGAAAATAGCAGCCCAAGCCACCCACAAGCACGCTGCATGGCCCCAAAAAAGAAGTCAACCCCTATGCTTACCTGGTCGCCTAACTTTTATTCGCAGCACCGCCTCCCGCCGCCTGCATCTTTCCCCTTTCCCCTCCCGCCCCCACTCCCCTAGGATAAGACATGTGGGAGCAAATCGAAGCCGGGTCCCGGTTAAAAATCAGAGTCACCGCCGCCGCCGAACTTGCCGTCCGTCAGGGCCATCCCTGGGTCTACGGCGATAAGGTCCGTCAGCAAAACCGACCCGGTGAAACCGGCGAAATCGCCGTCATCTACGACCGCTCCAACCGCTTCCTCGCTTTAGGCTTTTACGACCTCGACTCCGCGATCCGCCTGCGCATCCTCCACCAGGGTTCCCCCGTCACTCTCGACGAAACCTGGTGGCGCGCCAAACTCGAAGCCACCCTAGCGAGACGCCGCAACTGCTTTGACGAGACCACCAACGGCTACCGCCTCATCAATGGCGAAAACGACGGCTGGCCCGCCCTCATTCTCGACCAATACGCCGAAACCCTCGTCCTTAAAATCTACGCCGCCTTCTGGCTCGCCAAACTCCCCGCCCTCGAAGCCCTCATCCGCCAAACCCTCGCCCCCCAGAGCCTCGTCCTCCGCCTCAGCCGCAACCTCATCGGCCGCGCCGCCAAACACTATCAACTCGAAGAAGGCTTCCTCGGCCAACCCGGCGACGATGCCGTGACCTTCCACGAAAACGACCTCCTCTTCGAAGCCGAGGTCCGCTTCGGCCAAAAAACCGGCTTCTTCCTCGACCAGCGCGAAAACCGCCAGCGCGTCGAAACCCTCGCCCTCGGACAAGACGTTCTCAACGCCTTCAGCTTCAGCGGCGGCTTCTCCCTCTATGCCGCCCGTGGCGGGGCCCGCTCCGTCACCGACCTCGACATCTCCCTCCACGCCCTCGAAAGCGCCCGCCGCAATTTCGCCCGCAATGGCCACCACCCCACCATCGCCGCCACCCAACACCACTGTCACCAAACCGACGCCTTCGCCTGGCTCGGAGACGCCACCCGCCCCAACGGCCCCCGCTTCGGACTCGTCATCACCGACCCTCCCTCTCTCGCCAAACGCGAAGTCGAGCGCGTCGGCGGCATCGAGGCCTATCACCACCTCGCCCGCAACGCCCTGCAACTGCTTTGCCCCGGCGGCACCCTCCTCGCTGCCTCTTGCAGCGCGCACGTCTCCTCCGCCGAATTTCACCAAGCCGTAGAGCGCGCCGCCCGCCACATCCTCGGGGATCGCTGGCAAACCCTCTGGACCGCCGGCCACGCCGCCGACCACCCCGTCAGCTTCCCCGAAGGCGAATACCTCAAAGCCATCGCCATACAGAGAAGCTAGTCATTGCAGGAGAATTACTTATTTCTAGCAATCCAGCACCCAAAGCGCTGGCCGCCGCAAGAAACTCAAACCGCCGCAGGGTCTGGGTGCTCCCAAGGAGCGCGGTAGGGCCGCGCCAACAGGGCATTGGCCTCGGGATCGTCTTTGATCTGCCCCGCCGGGCCCGCCGCAGGATCGTAGCGCAACGTGCGACCGCACTTCATCGCGAGATTAGCTAGGATACAGGAGGCGCTAGAAATGTGGCCCTGCTCAATGTCCGCCACCGGTTGGCCCCGGCTCGCGATGTTGCGCAACAGGTCCTTGAGGTGCCCGCGCACTGCCGGAGCCACGTTCCGCTCCAGATCCTTCTCCTCCCGATCTTCCGGGTATTGGTCCAATTCCATCACGCAATCGCGATGCCGCGACTCCCCCTGCAGCGGGATGAAATCATAACTGTTCACGCTCAATTTCAGCGTCCCCTTCTCTCCGTAAATCACCGCGCCCCAGGGATACTTGGCGTCGGCAGCCGCTCCCCAGGCGCGATGCGTCCACACCACATTGAGCTCCGGATAGGCGAACGTCGCCGTCTGGCTATCCGTAATATTGGCCCGGCTCCCCGGATCCATGAAAATGCCGCCCGCACTGGAAATGGAACTCGGCCAGCCGAGATCAAGCATCCAGCGCACCATGTCAAACATGTGCACGCACATGTCGCCCACGATGCCATTCCCGTATTCCATAAAAGCGCGCCAGGAGCGCGGATGCACGATGGGATTGTACGGCCGCAGCGGTGCCGGTCCCGTCCACATCTCGTAGTCGAAATGCGCCGGAGCCACCGCATCCGCATCGCGGCGCGTCGAACGCATGTGATAATAACAAAACATATCAACATGAGCCACCTTCCCTAATTTTCCCGTTTTAACGATCTCATTCATCGCCTCCACCAAGTGCGGGGTGCTGCGCCGCTGCGTCCCCACCTGGACGACCCGGCCGTACTTCCGCGCCGCCGCCACCATCGCCGCGCTTTCTACCACATCTACCCCCGTAGGCTTCTGCACATAAACGTCAGCTCCAGCCTTCACCGCCTCAATCATCGAAAGCGCGTGCCAGTGGTCGGGCGTGCCGATGAGCACGAGATCCAAATCCCGCTCCTTGAGCATCTCGCGGTAGTCGCGATAGAGCCGCGGCACTTTTTTGGAAAGTTGCCGACTCGCCGTCAACTCGCCCGCCTCTTGCAACATGATTTGATCCACGTCGCAAAGCGAGACTACCTCCACCGGAGCCACCTGGATCAGGCGCAGCAAGTCCGTCTTGCCATACCAACCCGTCCCAATCAAGCCCACGCGCTTTTTCATGCCCCCAAATTCATCGCCAAAGGCCGGGCGACCCGACAAAATAAAAGGAGCGGCGGCAGCAGCAGTCTGCAAAAAGTGGCGTCGTTGCATAATCCTGTCTACTAGGGCCTCGCGGCCCCCTTGGCAAGCCCGGCCGCTCGCCACAAACCCGATTGCCCCGCCGCCCCGCCCACCCCAGCCTGTCAGCACGCGCCACGTTTCCCTCCCATGCCCGATCCCGCCCCCCGCCCCGAAGACGCCTCCCCTCCCCTAAGCCCCGAGGCCCCCGCCTTTCGCTCACGCGACCCCCTCCACGGCGTCACCCTCGAGACCATCCTGCGGCACCTCGTCGACTACCACGGCTGGCCCGGCCTCGCCGATCGCATTCCGGTGCGCTGTTTCATGTTCGACCCCACCATCACCAGCAGCTTGAAATTCCTCCGCAAAACCCCCTGGGCCCGCCTCAAGCTGGAGAACCTCTACCGGGACCTCTTGGCCCGCTGAGCGCTCCCCAGCTTCCCCAAGCTCAGCGCAGGCGAACCTTGGCCCGGAAGAAAACCTGCGGGCGCCCCGCCAGCTCCTCCGGCACGCCAAAGGTAAGGCTAGTGGGGCTACTGCCAAGAAATACCGCAGGGCTCCAGCTCCCCAGGTCGGGGCTGACTTCGCCCAAGATCTCGGCGTCGTCGGCGTTGGCGATCCGCGGCACCGTGAAACCGCCCTCGCTGGCTACGGCCACCGGGTTGGGCCCCAGGGCGTACTCTAGTAGATTAGACCAACCATCCCCATCCGCGTCCCCCGCCGCATCGCCCGTGAATGGCACATGATCGGAACCCCCCGGGTTTCCCCCGCTCGCGGTGCTGGCGCGCCAATTCTGCGGCTGCCCATGATCCGGATTGGTCAGGGGAGCGATTAATACTAAGCTCGGGCCCTCGCCGTCAGGCGCGGTGGGCCACGGTGCCTTGTCGCCATAGACAAAATCCCGAATCACCACTCCCCCCGGCCCCTCCAGGCGCACCCGGTCTCCCCCATTGCTCAGCGCCGTGCCGCTGAGGAAACCCGCCGCCGCAATCACTAGCCTCGCCCCCGGTTCCACAACCGTGCCCGCCGCAAAAGCATAGTCCAAGCCCACGCTGAAACCGCAGCCGGTGAGGTCGATGCGGTTCACCGCAGAGATGTTCATGATCTCAAGGAATTCGCTACCGCCCGCCGCCGGATGATAGTGAATTTCGCTGATCACGGTATTCGCCGCACTGGCCTGCACCGTGGTCGAGGTGTTGGTGATGCCAATGCTATCGCTGCCCACCGCCACCCCCCGGCGATCGTAAGCCGTGAAGGCTAGGGCGTTGCTGCCGCCGCTCAGCGGCACCTTGATGCGCCAGGAGTTTTGGTTCAGCCACTCCACCGGCAGCGATTCCGGAGACTGGCCCAGCCGTATCTCCGCCACGTCAACCCAGCCCTTCCCCTCCAATACCACCTGCGACCCGTCCGCCGCGAAGTCCGCCCCCGCGTTGGTGCTAATGCTAAAAGCCACCGGCGGCACCTGGCTGTTGATTTGACTCAACACATAAGTGCGGCGACTATTTATATTGCTAGTGTAAGCGCTGTAGCTCACCCCCGCCAGGCTGCCGTAATTTGCCAGCCAAGGCGTCATATAGCCACTGTTGAAAGTGGTGTCGATGATGTGTTTGAGGTGCCCCAAAAAGAGCCGCTTGAAGCGCGGCCGACTGATCACCTTTTGCAGGTTGCTGTCCCCGGAGAGCGGCGCGTTGGTCGCCAAACTGAAGACAAAGTTCCAGTCCCACGGAATCGCCGAAATCTTCCCGTCCGCCGTCGGCGGCATGTAAAAATTGATATTGTGAGGATTGCCTTGAGTGTAAGTATCGTTGATCCCAAAGAGCGACATCATCGCGAAGCAGCGCATCCACTCATTCACGTCCATGAGGGGTTCGATGGCGCTCTCAAAGGCCGCCGCCTGCAGCGCCGTGCTCGTGGGCAGACTCATCGCCCGGCACATCTGCACGAAGCGGGCATTGTCGTTGCGCGAAAAGTTATTCAGCCACCGGAACGAATGGCGGTATTGCTCCGGATCCGCACCGAGGTCGGCAATGTCCAAATTGCCCACCCAGCTCATGCCATTGGTCGTGAAATCCTTGAATCCCTCCGCATTCCCCGCAGGAATGGTTCCGTTAGCAACGGTGAGCGTCGGAAACCGAATCCCCTCCATCTTGAACTGGGTCCCCTCAGATCCCTCCGGATAAAATTCATCGAGCCAACTGTTGCTAAAGCGCTCCATCTCTAAGCGCGCCGGCCCCCGGATGTCGCTGCGAAAACTGATCAACTGAATGATGTCGTTGTAGTTGTCCGGCAGGCCTCCCGCCGCATTGATGGCGTGCTTGACCACAATCTCCTCAATGCCGCCGATCCGCGCCGAAACGGTGCGCTGCGTCCCGCGGAATAAGTGGTCCGCAGGAAAGGTGAGGCTCTCCCCCGAAGTGCCCAGATTCCCCCGGCTATACATGCTGCCGCGCAGGCGGATTTTGCTGTTATAAAAAATCTCTTTCTCGTTGTGCACGATGGTGCAGCCGCGGCGGCGGTTGCTCATGATGTTCAAACTGCTCGCCAGGGCATTGGCATCTGCCGTGGTCGTGATGACCCGCAGGTTCTGTTTGTTCCCCGCCGCCGCCCCTTCGTTCACCTTGATAAGCGCCCGCGAAGCAGGCCCTCCCGGCGGCCACTGCGCCGTGGACGGAACCGCCGCCGCATCACTCCCCTCGACATAAAACTGCGTCACCGCATTCGCCACCTGCCCAGGAATGGTGCCCGTATAAAAGCCATCGGTGCCCAGTGCCATCGGCACGGAAGTAAAGGCCGCCGTCCCATTCACGCTATATTTGAGCGCCACCGCTCCCATCCCCTGGGGGTCGCTCGCCAGCGTGCTCACCGTCACCGCTTGCCCCACCGCCGGCACTGCCGGAGCATGGCGCGTCTGCGAAAACGTCGGCCCAAGAGTCGCCTGATACGTAGAATTCTGCATCCCCGGAGTGCCGCTCTCCGCAGGCAAGTCGAGCAGGAAGGTCTTCGCTACCTTGTTATAATAAAATTCCGTGTGCAGCCAGGGACAACCCCGCAGCCACTTGGCGCGCAGCGAAATGGTATATTGCCGGTTGTTCACCACTGGCACAATCGCCGTGCCCGACTTGAGCGTCGTTTCCAAAAGATTGTGCAAATAAAACAACGGACCCGAAGCCCGCAATTGCAGCACCGGATTGCCCGCATGGTCCACAACCCCCGACAAGTCGTGATTCCCCAAAAGGCGCCACTTGGCGGTGGTTCCGGTGGTGAAGCTGCCGTTCTGCATCAGTTCCACCGCAGGGGCGGTGGTGATTTCCCTCACCGAAATATCATCGACGAGCACTTCCCCCTCTTCCAAAAGTCCCATGCGCAATTCGTGGAAGGCGGTGGTTCCCGTCGTCGTGATCGTAGGCGAATAAATCGGCGTCTTCGCCGCAGCCGTAAACGTGTAGTTCTGCCATGCCGATCGAGCGGTTTCGTCGCTGGCCGCCCAACTTTCCGGGCTGGCATTGTCCGCCTCCGGATGCTTCAACTCCAAACTGCTCCCCAAGCCATCCGTGAACAACGGCCAGGGCTCCTTGTCGCGGTAAAACACCTCATCCACCGCGTTCCCCAAGGCGTCGCGCAGCACGATCCGCTCGCCCCGATTGCTCAGGCTCCCCGAAAAATCCCCCAGCACCGGCACTCCAGGGTGCGCTAGGGCAAAGGCCACCGCCTGGTTAGACAAACACAAGTACGCCCCCGGGGCCAACACTGTGCCCGCCGGGGCCCGCCAGCTGACCGCCTCGTCCAAACTCCATTGGCTTAAGTCGACCGCCACATCCGACTTGTTATAAAGCTCGATCCACTCCTCGTCGTTGTCCGCGAAGGGCTGGAACTGAGGGCGGCGGTGATACATGATTTCATTGATGACGATGCCATTGGCCAAGGCGATGCGGTTGGGCGCGCCCGGGCTGCGGTCTGCGGCGGACTCCGAAGCCAAAAACTCCCCTGGTCCCCGTCCCGCCGCGGGCGGGCGGCGCAGGCGGTGGCGCTGCACGTGCACCGTGCCCCCATCCACCACCCCCTCCTTTGCGGCAGTGAAGAGAAAGACCTTTTCCCCGCCTAACGGATGCAGGCCGGTGACCGCTTCGTCCAAAACCAAAAAGCCGCCCGCCGCTAGGGTGGTGCTCGGCAGGGTGTAGGCCGCCCCGCCGCTAGTCTCCACCACCATCCCCCCCAAAGGCAGCGCGCTGGCCCCATCGTTGTAGAGTTCCAGCCAGGCCGCGCCCGCCGCTTCCGCCGTGATTTCATTGATCACCAGCGGCAGCATGGCACCGCTAAATCCACCCGATTCCCGCGTGCCAAACACCTCAATTTCATTCAACCCCACTTGGCTCCCATACGCCGAAGTGAGCGCTTCAAACTTCACATACCGCACCGTAGCCTCCTTCAGCCCATTGGCCGCCCCGAAGGCATCAGCCG
>CALQKQ020000063.1 GCA_943331195.2 Akkermansia muciniphila
TCAGCGAAAGCATCACCGCCTGCCACCGCGCCGGTTGGGCCCTGGCCCGCACCCTGCGCACCATCCGCAACCTCGTAGCCCCCGCCCTCGCCCTGCTCCTCTTCGTGCGCTGCATTATCGAACTGCCGCAGTCGAATACGCTCGTCCGCATCGTCGAGACCGGCTTCTGGGTGCTCCTCCTCTACGCCTTGCTCGGCGTCGTCAACGACCTCGTCTTCGGCTCCGCCCGCAGCGATACCTGGCGCGAAAAGGTGCCCTCGCTTTTCCGCGACCTCGTCCGGGCCATCCTCGTCGCCGTCGGCGCCACCGTGATCTATTCCCAGGTCTGGGGCCAAGAAATCGAAGGTGCCCTCGCCGCCCTGGGCGTCGGCTCCATCGTCATTGGCCTCGCCCTCCAGGAGCCGCTCGGCAATATCGTTTCCGGCCTAATGTTACTCTTCGAACGCCCCCTCAACGTGGGTGATTGGGTCATCGCCAAAGGCGTCACCGGGCGCGTCATTGAAATCAACTGGCGCTCCATCCACATCGAAACCTCCACCCGCGAGCTCCAGATCATCCCCAACGTCTCCCTCTACAAGGACTCCTTCACCAACCTCTCCCGGCCCACCACCGCGCGCACCGAACGCATCGAAATCGGCTTCAGCTACGATGATCCCCCCAATCGCGTGAAACACCTCATGATGGGGATTCTCACCACCACCGAAGGCGTCATGGCCGAACCGCCTCCCTCCGTGCGCACCTTCAGCTATGCCGATTTTTCCATCATATACCGCCTGACCTTCACCGTCTCCCGCATGGAGGCCCTCGCCAATGTCCGCGACAGCATCATGACGCGCCTCTGGTATGTCGTGAAACGCGAAGGCCTAACGATTCCATTCCCTATCGGCTTCGAATACGGCCCCGGCGAAAGCCCCTCGCCCGCAGCCCCGCCCCCATCCCAACTGCTCAGCCGCTACCCTCGCTTCAAACCCGCCCTCAAAACCGAAGGCCCCCAACCCCTCGTCTCCGTCTACGCCGCCGGCGAAACCGTGCAAAACCCCCAGATCAAATTCAAAGGCTTCGCCCTCATCCTCGAGGGCCGCGCCCAACTCCTCTCCCACAACGCCCAAGGCAAGGAAATCCAAATCGGAGAAATCGGACCCGGCGAATGCTTCGGCGATCAACTCACCGCCGGCCCCTCCGTCAGCGACCTCGCCATCTCCGCCCTCGAAGATCTCAAAATCATGGTCTTTGCCGAAGATGACATCAGTGCCCTGCTCAACCAGTCCCCCGGACTCGCCGATGAAATCGGCGACGCCATCGAACTGCGCCGCCAAGCAGCCCTAGCGGCTCGCCAGCGCATGCCTTAGCTTCCTGGGAAAAAAGCAAACCAAGCCCTGAAGGATCGAGCCCATCCGTGGGCCAGCTCGCGCCATTCGCCACCATTTGCCAGGTAATTTGCCCGGTGTAGGGATGCCTGGGGGAAATTCAAGCCTCACAGGAGGGCTGCTGCCACCAGCGCAGTGCGTTCAGGTTCAATTGTCGTCAGGGGTCACTTATCATTGTCGTCGCACACCCCTCCCCTAATTCCCCCCGGCCCCCACAAGCCCACGGCCTCGGCCACGCTCAACACCCCAGCCCCAAGGCCGCCACCGCAGCGTCCCGGGCCACTCCGGCGCAGCGCGCCCGCACCGGATTTCCCGCCATCAAGCGCAGCGCCGCCAGCTGCCCCAGGTGCCCACCCACCGCTTTCCCTCCCTCCAGCAGATCCCCCATTTCCTGGAGCACCTGCCGAGCTTCCTCCAGGGATTTGCCCTCCAATTGTTCCGCCAGCAGCGAGGCGCTCGCCTGGCTCAGCGCGCAGCCCGCCCCCCGCGCGCGCGCGCCCAGGATGCCGTTGCCCTCCACCGCAAAACTCAGCACCACCACGTCGCCACAGGCCGGATTGCGCGCTTCCGCCGCGTGTGTCGCCCCGGCACACGTCCCCGCACAGCGCGGATGGCGGTAGTAGTCCATCAGAATCGCCTGACAAACCTCCGGATCAGCATAAAAAGCGTCGCTCACCCCTAGCGAAAAGTTTTTATTTGCGACCGCCCTGGTAGATTTCGCTCAGCTTGGCGATTTCCCTCGGCTCGAGCACCCGCCACTTGCCCATCTTCAGATCGGGCAAGGTCAGATTCCCAATCCGCACCCGGATCAGCCGCTCCACCTCATACCCCATGTGGGCGAACATCCGCCGAATTTGACGATTCATCCCCTGCTGGAGCACCATCACCATGCGGCGCGGAGAAATCACGTGAATCGCCTCCGCCTTGGCCAAGCCCTCCTCCAGCTGAATTCCCGCGAGCAACTCCGCCACGCGCTCGCTCCGGCAAGGCTTATCCAGCGTCACTACATACTCCTTTTCCACCTTGTGACTCGGATGCGTCAACTGCTGCGTGAGGTCCCCATCATTCGTCAAAACCAACAGCCCCTCGCTATCCGCATCCAAGCGCCCCACATAATGCAGCTTCTTGTGCTGCGGCGCTAATAAGTTATAAACCGTGGGCCGCCCCTTGGGATCCTTCCGGGTGCAGTGCACCCCCGGCGGCTTGTGCAGCACAATGGTCTGAAACTTGGAGGCAGAAACCTCCTTGCCATTGACCGACACCACGTCGCGCAGGCTCACCTGCGTCGCCAAATTGGTGACGATCTTCCCATTGATTTCGACCTCCCCATTCACAATGAGGCTTTCGCAGGCGCGGCGCGAACCCATCCCGGCAAGGGCGAGGTAGCGGTTCAAGCGCAGGGTGTCGGGGGAGTCTTCCATGAGGCGGGTCAGTTAGCAGTGGGCCCATTTTTCTTTTCCGCGCAGCGCCAAACAGCACCTCAGAAAAAAAGCAAAGGGGAACGGTGAAGTAGGTGTAAACGAAACCGGACCGGACGACATGCTGCCGTCCAGTCCGGGAAAAAAGGGCTTGTCGGCCTCGCCGAAGCAGGGCCTCCGCACCGGAAATCAGTGATCAGATGTCCGGGGTGGTCTTCGGAAGATTGAGCGCACTTTGTCCCTCTTTCCAGAGGCCGCGCTTTTTGAGCAATTTGACGCGCTCAAAACGCTTGAGGACACTGCGCTTGGCACCGACGGCGCCGCCGCCGGACTTGAGGGAAGGATGCTGGGACATGGAATGCTGGAATCGGAAGGTGTTATGGGACCGCCACGAAGCGGAAGGGCACCCTGCCGTTGCCAATCAGGAATGCAACGGAAATCTGCCGCCCCAGCCAACGGAATCGACCCTCTCCCCCGCTAGTAATTCAGCGGCAGCAACGCCGGGACCACAAACTGGCCATCTTTGCGGATCAATTGCCCGTCAAAAAAGATTTCCCCACCGCCGTAGTCGGGGCGCTGAATGCACACTAAATCCCAGTGCACCTGGCTCTTGTTGCCATTGTCCGTTCCCCCCTCGTACGCTTGGCCCGGCGTAAAGTGGAAGCTGCCCGCGATCTTTTCATCAAAAAGAATGTCCCGCATCGGCTGCATGATCTCGCGGTTAAACCCAATCGCAAACTCCCCAATGTAGCGCGCCCCCTCATCCGAGTCCAAAATGCGATTGAGCGCCTCGGTGTTATTGGCCGTCGCTTTGACGATCTTGCCCCGGGTAAACTCCAATTTCACGTTATCAAAGGCGATCCCCTGATAAATAGACGGCGCATTGTAGCTGATCACCCCTTCCACGGATGGTTTCACCGGCGCCGTATAACATTCCCCATCGGGAATGTTCTTGGATCCGCCGCAGTATTCCGAAGTGATCCCCTCAATGCTGAAGCGCAGATCCGTGCCCGGTCCCGTGATGTGCACCTCCTTAGTGGCGTCCATCAAATCTTGCAGCGCTTGCATCGCCGGAGTCAGCGCCGCATAGTCCAGCAAACACACCCGGAAATAGAAATCCTCGAAGGCCTCCGTGCTCATGCCCGCCAACTGCGCCATGCTCGGATTCGGCCAGCGCAACACGCACCACTTGGTCTTCTTGACCCGATGATCCGTCACCGGCCGCATTTTCTGCGCCACCATTTTCATGCGGTCCGGCGGCACATCCGCCGATTCCGTGATGTTCAAACTGCCGCGGATCGCCAAATACGCCTGCATGTCCTGCATGAAGGCCAACTGGCTCGCGCTCAAGATGTCGTATTGCGCCTCCGTCCCCCCCATCTGCAACTCCCTGGTGATGCGCGCATCGTGCAGCCCCACAAAGGGAATCCCGCCCGCCTCCCGCGCCGCCTGCACCAGGGCAATCCCCACTTCCGCAGGCGTGTCGTAGAGATCAATCAAAATCCGCTCTCCCGGCTGCAGGACAACGGAGTGGCTGATGAGATTGCGGGCAAGCTGGGTGATCCGGGGGTCGCGCATAATAGGTTTTGAGATAGAGGGAACAATAAAAAGTTCAGGAAGCCACTGGCGCCGCATACTCCGACTTGTTGAAGTCGACGTATTCCTGCGAGAGGTCGCTCGTGTACACGGTGTAGCCGGCATTGCCAATGTTGAGATCAATCGTCACCGTAAATTCCGGCTTGGCCACCGCCGCCCGCAGTACCTCCAACGGAGTGCCCGCCGAAATCCCATTCCTGGTCGCAATGTGCCCGTCAAAGTAAATATCGACGTGCTCCTCCCGAATCTTCGCCCGGCTGTAGCCAATCGCGTGCATCACCCGCCCCCAATTCGGGTCGCTCCCATTCCAGGAACACTTCACCAGCAAGGAATTAGCCACGGTCTCCGCCACCTTGCGCGCATCCATGAAGGTCGCCGCCCCCCGCACCGCAATCTCGACAAATTTCGTGACCCGCTCCCCATCGGCCACAATCATCCGCGCCATCCGCCGCATCACATACTCCAGCGCCTCGCAAAAAATCGCGTGCTGCGGCCCCCCCGACACAATCTTGCGGTTCCCCGCCATCCCATTGGCCATCACAATCACGGTGTCATTCGTGCTCGTGTCCCCATCAATCGAAATCCGATTGAAGGTGTTCTGCACCGCCTCCCGGGTGCACTTTTTCAGATCGACCAAACCAATCGCCGCGTCCGTCGTGATGAAGCAAAGCATCGTCCCCATGCTCGGCGAAATCATGCCCGCCCCCTTCGCGATCGCCGCAATGCGAATGGTCTTGGCCCCCAGCGGAACCTCAATCGCCAACACCTTGGGCCGCGTGTCACTCGTCATGATCGCTTGAGCGATTGCCGCATGGCGCTCGCGCGACAAGCCCTCCGCCAAGCCCGGAATCTGTGCCGTGATGCGATCAATCGGCATCGGCAAGCCAATGATGCCCGTGGAATTCACCATCACCTGCGTCGGCTTCAGCCCGAGCGCTTGGCCCGTGGCCGTGGCCATGGCCTTGGCGTCCTGGATGCCGCGGGGGCCCGTGCAGGCGTTGGCGTTGCCGCTGTTCACGATGATGGCCCGAATGTCATTCGACTTGAGATGCGCTTGGCAAACCCGCACCGGAGCCGCCTTCACCTTGTTCGTCGTAAACGTCGCCGCCGTGACGCAGGGCGCCGTGGAATAGATCAATCCCAAATCCAGGCGCGGCTTGCTCGGATCCTTGATCCCAGCACTCACCGCGTGGCAAAGGAACCCCTCCGGCGCAGTGATGCCCCCGGGAATTTCGTGATAAGTCTTGGATTTCAGGGACATGTGACAGCTCAGCGTTTGGCAAAGACCCGCATTATGAAATATTTACAAAGATTGCAAGCCGGTCGCGGCAGTAAATTTGTTAAGAAGGTTAAAGGATTGCACCGCCTGGGAGGCCGCCCCCTTCCACAAGTTGTCGATGGCGCTCATGAGCACGTAGCGCGCCGTTCGCCCATCCCAAGCCCAGCCGATGTCGATAAAATTCGTCCCCACCACCTGCCGGGAATCCGGCATCCCCTGGCGCCCCAAGCACCGCACAAAGGGCTCCGCCCCGTAGGCCTCCGCATACACCGCATCCAAATCCGCCATCCCCTGCCCCGCCGCCGGAGCCACATAAATCGTCGACAGCATCCCCGCCGTCACCGGCACCAAGTGCGGCGTGAATGAAATCACCACCGGCTGCCCCGCCGCCCGCGACAACTCCTGCTCCATCTCGCTCAGATGCCGGTGCTTCGGCACGCTGTAGGGGCGCAGGCTCTCATTGCATTCGCAAAACAGCAGCGGCAAAGCCTCCTTCCGCCCCGCCCCGCTCACCCCACTCATGCTGAAAATGCAGATGCTCGCCGGATCAATCAAACCCGCCCGCAGCAAGGGAATCAGCGGCAGCAGCACACTCGTCGGATAGCAACCCGGAGACGCAATCAAGCGCGCCCCCACAATCGCTGCCCCATGCACTTCCGGCAGCCCATACACCGCTTCCCGCAGCAACTCCGGAGCCGGATGCGGATGCTCATAAAATTCCTCATAAACCGCCGCATCGTCCAAGCGAAAATCCGCGCTCAGATCAATCACCCGCAGCCCCCGCGCCAGCAGACCCATCGCAAATGCCGACGCCACCCCGTGCGGCAGCGCCAAAAAAGCCACCTCCGCGCCGCTCGCCGCCACCGCATCCATGTCCGGCTCGATAAACTTCAGCCGCGCCTCCGGCCCCGCCCCCCGAAACCGCGGAAACACCGCCTCCAGCGTCTGCCCCGCATTCTGCCGCGAAGTCAAGGCCACCAACTCCGCCCCGGGATGCCGCAACAAGATTTTAAGCAACTCAATCCCCGAGTAACCACTGGCCCCAATCACTGCTGTCTTCACGCGCTGCATCCCCCATCCTGATGCGACGCCACCACCCCCGCAAACGGGAAACACCCGCCGCCCCACAACCCGCGCCCACCGCCATTTTTCTGTCCAGGCCAAAACGGCTCCTGCCCAGAGACGACTTTCGGCTAAAACAAGCGCCCCAGCGTCAATCCCACACTCCACCCACCCGAGTTCAACGTCGCCCCTGCCTGGCCACGGCTGACCTCGAAACGTTCCATCGCCCGCCATTTCACCAAGCCCGCCACCTCCCACCCCGGACGCCACTGCCAAGCCGCCCGACCTCCTAACCCCAGACCGCAAACCACCGCCGTCCCACCCGCCCCATCCTGCCACCCAGCCAAGCGCCGCTCCCCGCCGCTCCCCGACGCCCTCAAGACCTCCCGGCTCGCCAAGTCCCAGGAAACCACGTCCACCTCCAACCCCACCCCTCCTTGCCACGACCAGCGCCCCCGCTCCCAAGCCAAGGTCGTCCCCAGCGAAAAATTGTATACCTCCGCCGCAAAATTCACTTCTACCTCGCTAGCCAGCCACTCCTCCCTCTGCTGGAGCAGGCTGTCCCGGCGGCTCCGCGTCGGAATGTTATCAATCACCGGTCCCGGACCAGCCTTACTTCCCTGATAGGGCGCCAACGGCACCACCACCCCCGCCAGAGCATAGCGATCCGTCTCCCGAATCAAATAGTGAGAAGATTGCTGTCCACCCGAAAACAGCACCGCCCGCTCCTCGCTTTCCAGCCCCATCTGCGAAAACGAAAAAGCCCATCCAGGCCGCCAGTCGCCCGGCCCGTCCCAGTCCGCCCCCACTTCCAAAACCGGCCCCCCACCGTCCTCCGCGCCCCCCTCGCCACGCCACGCCTCCGCCCTGCCCCACGAGGACGCCGTGGTATAATCCCCCTCCGCAGTGAAGGATAGGGTGTCGCCCTGCACTTGACTAGCTGATTCATAGCCCCACCACCAGGTGCCCCCGTCCTGCGCCGTGCCCTCGTCTTCATAGACAAAACCATCGCCATAACGCCGATCCCCCGTTGCCCCCGCCGGACCATTGTCCGGCCGATGCCCCCCAGCCCGATCCACCAGTCGCCCCGCCGCCCCCAAACTCGCCCGCGGACTCGCCTGCAAGCTCAAGCGCTCCACCGCCCGCCACTGCGCCCCCAATCCCACCCGCCAGCGCGGCCCTCCAACTCCGGGCACCGCCGCCGCCGGCCCCGTCGGCCCCGCCACCTCGCCAGCACCGGAACCCGCGACCGAAACCAACCAACACCACCCCAACAAAGCAAAAGGAAGCACCACTTTCATAAGAACAAAATCAAAAATATACTAACAAAAAACTCCAGACCGCGCCATCACCCCCGGCGCACCCGGTAAAAACGCGCCGGTACCAAGCCCGGGCGAACCGCCGTATAGGGCGGCCCGCGGTCAATCCATTGCACCGCCGTCCCCCCAGCCCGCAAGGACAGCGGACAGACTTTCCAGTCCCGCCCATCCGCCGAATATTCCATCCGATACCGCTCCCCCGGCTCCGCCGAAAACTCCACTAGCATCCCCTCCGCCACTGGCAAAACCCGCTCCACCGCAAAAGCCGCTCCCGCCGCTCCACCACTCACTTCTTCCGTCGCCCCCATCCTCGGCACCGCCCCGCGCAACCCCGGCTGCGCCCAACGCTGTGGCGCATAAAACTCTAACACCAATAAGACCTCAGCCCCAGCCGCCACAGGAACTTGATAGGGAACCGCCCACGGTGCCACCGGCTCCGCCGCCAGCGCCGCACCCACCACCCCATTGTATAAAGCCGCCCCAGGCCCCGACTCCACCCACAGGTTAAACCCACCCAAAGCCCGCTGCCCCCCATTTTTCACCAACACCGTCTGCTCCACCAACCCCGTCTGCCGATTCAGCCGAGCGCTCCCCTGCAAGCTCGCCAGCGGCGCCGTCGGCTCTGCCAGCGTCACCGTCAGCTCCGTATCCGCAAAGCGCCCCGTCGCATCCGTGCCTCGCAATACCAGCCGCGCCGTGCCCCACATATAGGGCGCCCACACCAGCCGCAGGCGGCCACTTGCCGACCCGATCGCAACCGATGCCACCAACTGCGGCGCATCGTTCGAAACCACTTCATAGCGCAACACTTCGCCCGCATCCGGATCACTAAAATAAGCCGCCACCTCCATCTCCACAGCACCGCCATCCTCCGGCACCGGCGGCGTCGGCAACACCGCCACCACCCGCGGGGCATCCGGCACCGGGCGCACCAGCAACCCAAAAGAAACCGCAGCCTCCAGCCCCCCAGAGTCCCGCGCCGTCCCCCGCAGCGGTATTGTCCCCGCAAAATCGGGCGTCAACGCCACCTCCATCCACGCCGTGGCCGGATTGAACGCAAAAGACGCCAAGCCCCCTCCCCCCGGCTCCTCCACCGCATAACTCAGTCCCGCCGATCCATCCTCCTCATCGTCAAAAAACGCCCGCCAATTCACCCCCGGCACCACCCCGTCCTCATCCACCGCCAATTCCCCCGGAACACGCACCGTCGGAGCATCGTTCACCGCGATCACCCGAAACGATAGCTCCTGCACCACTTCGCCAAATTTCCCATCATCCACCCGCAAGCGCAGCGTAAAATCGCCCGCCTGCGAAGAGAGGGTCGGAAAGCCCTCTAGCGCAATCACCCCATCCACCACCCCACTCACCACCATCCAACTCGGCTGCCCCTCCACCCGCACCTGCAAGGCATCGCCCTCGGGATCCTTCACCCCCACCGTCCAAGCCTTCGGCTGGTCTTCCGTCCACACCACCGGCTCCACAGGGGGAGTTAGGACCACCGGCTGATTCACCGCAAACGCCCGCAACACGCCGTCGAGCCCTGCAGCCATCAGAATGCCATCACTGTAAGTCAAGGCCCCCCCTGCGGGGAGCCGCTGCAACAACGCCCGCGTGGCCCGGTCAAAAACCCAGGTCTCCGTTTCCCCACTAACTAAAACACAGTCATCCAGCACCACCGGCTGATGCCGCCCGGTGCGAGGCAGCCCATCGCCCCCCAGCGTCACATAAGGAGCCAACTCGACGCCATCCGCCGCCCGAAAACAGCGCACCTGCCCCGGACTGATCGCATAAGCCACCCCATCGGCTAGGGCCGGATGCCCCCAAAAACTCCCACTCTGGGTCCACTGGAGCTTCCGCCCCGCCAAGTCCATCAAGCGCAGCGCCGCCGCATCCAACACCGCCGCCTGCGAACCCTCCGCCGCCGGCACCGTCTGCACCGCATACGACTTCCACTCATTCCACGGCGTCGTCACCGTCCACAGCCGCACTCCATCCGCCGCGCTGACCTCATCAAAGAGCCCGCCCGTCCAAAGAAATAACCGATCCAGATGCCACATCGGCGTCCACTCGTCCCGCTGCGGTGCCTCCACAAACCATTGCCGGACTCCGGCTAGGCTGTGGCGATACAGCCCCCCGTGCACCCCGCCCATGGTGAAGACCCCCGCATCCGAAACCACCGGCGCATAGGGCACCGCGTATTGATCGTCATAAATTGTCGTCCACCGCGGAACCCCCGTGGCCGCATCCCAGGCCCGCACATCTGGGGAATCCGTCCCCGCTCTGGCCCGCTGCGCATAGACCACGCCGCGGTGATACGTCGGCGGACTAAATCCATTGCTCAGCGGCACCGTCCGCTCCCAGCGCAGCACCCCACTCGTCAAATCCAAAGCCCGCAGCCGCGGCGCCGATCGCCCGGCATTGCTATAACTCACCAAGGCCAACCCGCCCCCCGTCGCCACCTGATTAACCGCACTGCCATCCGCCGCGACCACACTCGTCCACGCCGGCACCAAGCGGTGTTTTCCTAGCGTCGCCGGATAGCGCCCACTGTGCGCACGAGAACCCCCCAGCGTCACCCAGTCGCCCCCAAAGCGATCCGCCTGCTGCTTCACCACCACCTTCATCACACCAGATTCCACCACCGCCGGCGCCCGCGTCACCCGCACCGTATAGGCCCCCGCATCCGAAGCCTGCACCGTCCCCAATTCAAAGCGCGCCGCAGTCTGGCCCACTAGCACAATTCCATTCACCAACCACTGATAGCTGGCCGCCCCCTCTCCTTCCAAAGCGACCTCCAGAACCAAGCGCTCGTGGTCATTCACCTCCTGATCAGGCGAAACCGAGCGAATCACCGGCAGCCCCCCCTTGGGCAAGATCTTCAGCGTAAACCCCTGCACACTCGACGCCCCCCGAGAATCCCTCGCCGTCAGTACCACCGGAAAATCCCCCACCGTGCCCAGCGGCGGCGTCCCCACCAACAGCCCCCGGCCAGCCGTCCCCCCCTGCAGCGCCAACCAACTCGGCAAACCACTCGCCGACAAGGTCACGCTGTCCCCCACATCCTCGTCCTGCGCCACGGCTTCATAGGCATACGCCCTCCCCTCTTCCCCATACAACAGCGCCTGACTCGTGAACCCCGGCGCATCATTGGCTTCCGCCCGGTGCAAATAGAACCGCATCCGCGCCGCAAAATTCAGCTCCCCACACTGCAACAAATAGCCCTCCGACATCGCTAGGGCGCTCACATTTCCCGTCGCCGCATCCCCCGGCGCCGTCTGCACCGTCGTTCCCAATCGCGTCCAGCTCGCATCCGCCTCCCGCTGCCACAGCCCCACCTCAGCGGACAAGCTGCCCGAACGGTAAAAGTAAAAGGCGGCCCGGTTTCCCTGGATCGCCACATTCCTTATTGCAAAATCATCCGTCGGACTGCTCGGATTAAAACGCCAGGTCTGCCGCCAAACCAAATCCGCCCCCCGCTCAAACGCATAAATCCGCCCTGGTACCGTATCGCGCTGGGTGGGAGATCCCACCAACAACACCCCTCCAGACAGGGCCATCGTATTCCCAAAATAAAGCCACGGACTGAGATCAGGCGGTGCCA
>CALQKQ020000064.1 GCA_943331195.2 Akkermansia muciniphila
AAGGGACCCCTAGGCAGCTTTCAACTCCCGGTTTTAGGCTAAACGCGCCGGGCCGCGATGCCCGAGGCATCCCAGCTAGTAGCCGGTGCTTGAACCCCGCGACACCACCGGATCCCCATCCCAGGAAGGCGGCGCGGACTGCCCAACCCTCAGAAATCCCCCGCCACTAAGCTGAGGTAGCGATTTCCCTCCGCCGTCAGGGTGGCGCTGTCGCCACTGCCCCCCAACATCGAACGCGTGTTCCAAGAGTGATAGCCCCCAAAGGACCGCACCCAGGAGACGCTGGGAAACGCCACCGTTTGGTTCGCCGGAGCCACCGCCACCGGCACCCCCGGACCGGTAAAGCTGATCTCCCAAGCCGCCGCCGCCGCCCCCGGCTGCCGCAGCCAAGGATAGCGCCCCACGATTTCTAACTCAAACCCTCGATTGGGCACTAACACCTTGTAATAGACCTCCTGCTTCCGGAGAAACTGGTCCGGCATGAGGTACCGGTCCGCTTGATGGGCCGTAAAAAAAGCCGCCGCATCCATTCCGATCAAGTTCGACCCATGGTAGTTGCCATGCCCATTGGCCAACGCTGCCGTGCGATGATAAAACGCATCAAAGCGCTCCGACAACACCAGCCCCAACTCCAAGTGCACATGGGCCCGGCGGCGGTCGATCCCATCCCCGGTGTGGCCCAACCAGCCAATCTGCTGGCCTCGCTTGACCTCCCCCCCCACCGCCACCGCCGCCTCCTTGAGGTGCGCGTAAAGACTATAAAAAGACCCCGCCGAACCCACTTGGTGCAGCAACACCACGTAGTTCCCATAGTTGCTCGTGCGCGAGGAGGCGGTCACATAAGCCACCGCGCCATCCGCCACCGCCCGCACCTCATCCGTGGGTTCCCCCCGGGCATCGCGCGCCTCGGGCGCGATGTCGATCCCCTCGTGAAATTTGGTAAAGACGGTTCCCTGCGCGGTTTCCCGCGGATTGCGCACAAAACCATAGGAACCGCCCTGCCATGCCTGAATCTGCCCCGCCGGAGTATAGCGGTCCACAAACATGAAAAACGCCTCTGGCTGGCGCTGCAACAGGCGCTGGTTGTCGGTGGGCAATTGAAACTCTAACACCGGCGGAGGAAGCTCCGCCACAGCGGGCGCGGCTACGGCCGCAACGGGCTCCGTCGGCCCAGCCTCCGCCACTGGCAACTCCAGGGGCACCGACCGCGCCGCCGCCTTCACCGCTTCTGCGCTCGCGGGCGGCGGCCCCGCCGGCCCAGCGGCGCTCTGGCGCAGGCTCATCTCCCGCCACAGCATCCCGAGCCGGAGGAACCCAACCAGGGCCACCCCGATGGTCCATAGCTTCGGCGAACGCAGTCGAGTCATCAGCTCAGCTTGGCTCCACTCCTCCGACCCGCTTCATCTTCTTGCTCTTATCAAAAGCCCGAAAATCAGCTTCGGTCAGCCCGCTCCAAATCACAATACGACGGTCCGTGGGGGCGCGGTCAATCCTCACCGTATCCACCGGGCGCCCATTGACGATGATCCGCGCCAGCTTGCCTTGGAAGGTCGAGCACATCACCTGCGTCGCCCGACCCCCTTCATCGTTGAGATAGAGCACCGCGCCAAAACTGAGCCCGTCCTCGGATTGAAAAGCGGTGTAACCAGAAAAATGCCGTCCGCTCACCTCCGGCGAGATGCGAAACCAGCGGGTCTGGGCCCCAACCTCGTCCGGACGCACCATGCGCCGTCCTTCATCTTCCGACCCTTCTGGATGCATCGCAATAAAGGGCCCATTGTTCTTTCCCGCCGCCTGAAGTCCTCCAGACCCCAGGCTGAGCGCCAGCAGCAAGCAATTGAGCAGTCGTTTCATAAGTGCCATCATGGGGATTTCCCCCGCCAACGCAAGCCCGCACCATCCCCCCTTCCAATGACGCCCTCACGCCAAGCTCCGCCGCCGCGCCCCCAGCCTCCCCAGCCTCAGTCTCCCAATCCCGGCGGGCGATCGGAGAGCTTACGGAAGGGCTTGGTCTGCGGTGCCAGCAAGGGATCATAGAGGCTCCCGCCCACAATCGAAACGCTGCCATCCGGGTTTTTGACTAACTTCGGGACTCCCTTAGAAGCAAGATAGTATTTGCGATCCGTGATGCGGCCCGCAGGGTCGATCTGCTGGTACACATAGAGCAGCGGGGTTCCCATGTAGACCAAATGAAGGTGCTTCTGGCTGTCCAGAGCCGGCTGCACCTCTTTGTCCACCAAGACGCTGCCCAGCGCGGTGCGCGACATCACCATCTTGGTTTCCTCGTCGACGACGCTGAGGCAAACATAGGACTTCGTGGTGTCATTAAAGGTGAACACCTGAAAGCGCCGGTAGCCGCGCTCCCCAGGCACCGCAAACACCTCCTGCCAGCGCGGCGGGCGAGGCTGCTGCACGTTGAAGCGCATCGGCCGGGAAAGATTGTATTTTTCTAACTCCGGAAAATAGGCCGCCGCCCGGATGATGTAAGTGCCGCTCTCGCTCAGATAAAAATGCCGGTCGAGCTGAAACTTGCGCTGCAAGGTCTCGCCACTGCGCAAAACCATCGCCTGCACCGGAAGCGGCCGGATCGGATTAGCCGGCGCGCCCGAGGTGTCGTGAATCTGAAAATTCAGCCACGTCGTCCCACTCGGCCCGCCCAGGACGACATCCTTGCCCACGGAATTTTTGATAGTCACCGTGGCCTCAATCGCTTCCAGCGACACATAATTGTCCCGCTCCAAGCTCAGGGTGACCTCCAGCTGGGCGGCCGCCCGGGAGGTCAAAAAAAGCAGAGCCGAGAGGTTCAGGAGAACAGTTAGGAAGCGCATGATTAGGGATGGGGGAAAAAGGACTCAGGGGGTCGTTCGGGAGGAGGCCGTGCGAAAACCCAGGAACGGCTGAGCATATCCGGCACCTTTGGCCAGCCAAGGCGGGGCATTCAAGGGCACAGGCACCGGATGGTGAAAGGCCCCGCCCCGAAAAACCGGCACCAACACATCCGGCAGCGCCGGATCAGGCATCAAGGTGGCCGTCCACTCCGCCACATTCCCCCCCATGCCCCTAACACCATAGGGACTGACATCGCCCGGCATGCCGTCGACATCGCTCCACCAGGCGTAGCCGTCCACGCCCCCGCCCGCCCCCGCTTGGTCCGCATAATCGCTGCCGCCGTTCGCCCGCCGGGGATCCGCCTCCGGCCCCCAGGGCCACCGCCGCCCATCGCTGCCCCGCGCCGCTTTCTCCCACTCTTCCTCCGTGGGCAAGCGCCGCCCCTTCCACTTGGCATAGGCCCAGGCATCCCACCAATCGACAT
The DNA here is from genome assembly GCA_943331195.2 of Akkermansia muciniphila. GTDB lineage: Bacteria > Verrucomicrobiota > Verrucomicrobiia > Verrucomicrobiales > V1-33 > CAIZWU01. The sequence goes on from CALQKQ020000064.1 coordinate 3,314, forward strand.
TGAAAACCGGCCCATTCAGCGTGATGCGGTGCCCCCGCCAGGTCCCCGCCACCCGCGCCGCCGCCAAGATCTCCGCCCCCTCCTGCGGCACATGCCCGCGCTTCCCCGGCGGCTGGTCCGGATGGTCAAAGCGGTTCGGCTCGCCATGGGGAAGCGCATCGAGAAACCCCTGGTATTCAGCTAGAGTGACCTCATAGCGGTCGATCGTAAAATCGGGCAGCAGCTGCGGTTGCCCCTCCCGAAACAGAAACTCCCCCGCAGGAATCAACACCACATCCGCCAGATCGCGCACTCGCGCCCGGCTGACCTGGCGCCACCACCCCACCGCCCCGGCCCCGGCCCCGGCCAAGGCCAATACCGCCGCCGCCACCCCGATCTGCTTCCGCTGGCGGCGGCGGCGCTCCCGCAGGCGATCCTGACTTTCCGGCAAAACCGCCGCCTGAACCTCCGCCAACCGCAGCCGCGCCGCTTGCGCCTCCATCGCCAAGCGCTTCCACGAGCGCAAGCCCTGCGGCCCCGGCGCTTTCATCTGCCCGAGCAGCTGGGATAGTTCCCTGGTCTGCCCGCTCTGCGGCTCCGCCAAACGCAAACACGCTTCCCCGAGCAACCTCATGGCGCGCCGCTCATCCTCCTCCTCTCCCCGGTCCGCCTGCGCCAAGTTAGCCATTCGCAACATCCCGTTAGTCCCCACATAAAAATGGGCCGGACTAACCGGATCGTGCGGGATGCGGTGTTCCTTCAGCCACGCCAAAGCCTCGCCGGCCGTGCCCAACCACTGCAACAGCACCTCCTGCGGAAAATGCGCCCCCGCCGCCGCCAACTCTGGCAGACTGCGCCCCGTCACCAACTCCCGCGTATAGAAAATCGCCCCATCCGCCTCCTGCGCCTCATACACCGCCGCAATCGCCGGATGCGCCACCAGCGCCCGAGCCCGCACCATGCGCCGAAAGGCCCGCGCCGCTTCCGGCTCCGCCGCCAACTCCGGACGCAGCCGCTCCAACACCACCTCCCGCTGCACCGAACGCTGCACCGCCCGGTAAATCAAGGTCTGCGCCGTGCTCCGCAGCCATTCCTTGAGCTCATAGTCCCCTAGCGATCCCAGCCCCGCCTCTCCCGGCAGCCACTGCCGCACCAAGCCCACCGCCTCGTCCAGCGTCCATCCCTCCCCCATGGCCAGCGTTTGCATCCCAGGAAAACGCCGCCGCAAGCGGGCCCGCGCCTCCTTGCCAGAAACCGCCAAGCTCGGCGAAAATAATAACAAATCCAGCGCTCCCCCCGCCAAAGCCACGCTTTCCATCTCCGCCACCGTGCCCGCCATCAGCACCGCGTGCCCGGTCTGCTGGCGCAGGCGCTCCGCCAAACCGCAGCGCACCGCAGACTCATCACTGGCAACAAGAATGACCATGGCAGGCAAAAAACAAAACGCCTAAGGGCCCATCCGGTCCCCCGGGAACAGCACCGCGTCCGGTTGATCCCGCAAGCCCGCAGGATCAAACGCCTCCCCCTCCGCCGGAGCTACCGACGCTTCCGGAATCTCCCGAGCCATGTCTTCGAGCACCGCCGGCTCCGCCGCCACATCCTGCAACTTGTTCCCATCATAGCGAAACTCGATAGCGTATCCATAGTACTTGCGCCGCCCCAATTTTAACAACTCATCCGGAGTAAACGGCGGCTGCCGATATTCAAAAGAAAATCGCTCGCTCCCCTCCGCCCAGTCCACCGGCGCATCCAGCCAATGCAACTCCGGCGGCAGCGCCGTGGTCCGATCAATCGATTGCCCATTCTTCTCATCAAAAAGATGCAACTTGATGTCCACCTTGGACACATCCGCCGCCTCCACCTGCTGCCGCTCCATTTCCCCTTCAATCGTGAGCACCTCGCCGTCCACACTACTCGGCATCCGCTTCACCCGAACGCCCTTAACCAAGAAGCGACCCTCCTTTTCCTCCATCCCCGCCACCGGCTCCGCCACCCCGAGCCGACTCGCATCTTGGAGCCGCTCCACCGCCAGAAAATAATAGTTGCCCGCCGCCGCCCCTAGCAACCGCAGCCGCCGCCACAGCTCCGCCGCCTTAGGCTCCTGCGCCATCGCGTCGAGCGCCACCGCCAATTGATAGAGCAACTTAGGGTGTTCCGGTGCCAGCGCTAGGGCCTGGCGCAATTCCCGCACCGCCCCCACCATGTCCCCCCGGTCCCGCAGGTAAATCCCCTCGTCCAAGTGCCCCAAACAGCGCTCATCCGTGATCGGCACGTCCAGCGCCCCCACCACCGGAGGCCGCGCGAACACCGGTTCTGCCGGATCCGGAACCCCCGGCTCCTCCCCCGCCGGCACCGCCAACTCCGGATGCGGATCCGCCGCCGCCGCCGATCCAGGCGCAAAAACATCCGCCACCACCTCCACAACCTGTTCCGCCTCCACTGGCCCCTCCACCGGCACCGCCGCCACTGGCCCCGGCACCGCCGCCACCGGCACCACCCCGCGCCCCTTCCACGCCATCGCAATCGCCCCGCCCTGCGCCAGCGCCACCACTCCCAGCACCACACACGCCCCGCGATACACGCGATGGCCCGCACTGCCAGCTGAGGAAAAGGAGGAATTCATGGGCGAATTAACACCCACAATAGGGATTTCTCTGAGGGCTGTCAACGCCCATGCCTTAGCCGCCACCTCAGCTCGGACGCCCCGCCAAAATCGCAGCTCCGGCCCCACGCTGGAGGCACCCAGTCCCGACCGGGACGGCCCCGCCCCACAGGGCCAACGCGGCACCTGGAACCGGATCCCAAATCATCGACCGCCGAGGCGACGCCCTTGTTTAATTCCTACTTGACCAGTGTATATTCGCAGTTCAAAGATTCCCCACCTCAGGACCTCCCCCTCCTTTCCCATGAACGCCTCCCCCGCAGCAACTCCCAGCGCCGAACCGTGGCTCACTGTCGTCCGCGACAAAGTCGCCGCGATTCGCTTTGGCTCGGTCCAGATCACCGTCCACGAGGGCCGCGTGACGCAAATCGAAGCCAACGAGAAAACCCGCTTCCCGACCGCGCTCCCCAGCGAAACCCTCCTAAAAGAAAAAACCCCCAAAAAGAAATGAATCGTCCATGCTTGCCTGCATCTAGTCCCTTGCCTGGCCCCGCCAAGCAAACCCCTCGCTCCCGCCCGCAACCCCAAATGCGCCTGTCTCCCCCCGTTCGCCTCCTCGCCATCAGCCTCCTGGGGCTCGCCGCCAGCTCCAGCTTCGCCCAAGGCACCCGTCCCTCCGCCGCACCAGCATCCCTGCCCTCCACCCCCTTTGACCAGCTTTGGGGCCTCGCCACCCTCTACCAAAATAAGGCCAATCCCTTGGTGCAGGAGATCAAAGTGCGAGGACGCTATCAAGGCCAGCAGTATTGGCTAGAAAGCAATCAAGGCCAAACCCAAGATTGGGAAAATCGCCGCTCCCGCCTCGGTTTCGACGCCAAACTGTTGCAGCGCAGCGTCGACCTTCGCCTCGAGGCGGAAAACAATCCCGAATTCGCTTCCGTCTACGGCCTCATGGTCGACGCCTACCTCAAGTGGAAGCCAGTCGAGTCCTTTAGCCTAACGCTGGGAAAACAAAAGCCCCAGATCGGCTACTATGATTGGCTGCAATCCACCAACTCCCAGCCAACCTTCGAGCGCTCGCAGATCTTTGGACAACTCAAGGTCAGCCGCGCCACCGGAGCCGTAGCCCAAGGCGAAATCGACCAATTCTCCTGGCAAGCCGGACTCTACTCCACCCAAATGAACCGCGAATTCGGCACCCTGGACGGCGGCCTGGCCTATGGCGCGGGGGTGGGCTACGACGCCAAGGAAGCCCTCGACCTCGACAAAGCGGAATGGCGCTTCGACTGGCTGCACAGCGATCCCCAAGCCGAGGACACCATCCTCAATCGCTACCACCATCTCTATTCCAGCACCCTGTGGCTGCAACAAGGCCGCGGGGGCCTCGTCGCCGAAACCTTTCTCGCCGCAGGCGGTGCCCCCACCGCCTGCGGCCTATTTATCCAACCAACCTACGACCTGATTCCCGCCAAGCTGCAAGTGGTCGGCCGCTATTCCTTCGCCGCCGGAGATGGCGGCGAAAGCCTGATCCTACAAAAACGCTACGAAGCCACCGCCCCCGACCTATCTGGTACCAAGGGAAGCCTCTATCAGTCAGCTTACCTGGGATTACAATACTTCATCTACGGCGACAAACTCAAGCTGATGGCCGGAGCGGAGTATGCCCGCCTCCAGGGCGGCCCTGGCGAAGACTTCTCCAGCGTCACCTTCCTCACCGGCCTGCGCCTCTCCTTCTAAGCTCCCCGAAAAACGGCCCTGCGGCCTCAGCTAGCGCAGAGACCCCCACGCCAAAGCTCAGCTTAGGCGACCGCCCTCAAGGTTTGGCCGGAGCCGGCGCGGCCGGTGCTGGGGGAGGCGCGGGGGGCGTTACCGTAAGCCAAAGCTGGTCGGTCTCCCGCGTCAGGAGATCCTGATAGCCCTGGGGAACCCCGTTGTTTTCTGTGACCGTAACCAGAGAGAAGCGCACCGGATATTCCTGGCCCCCGCTCTCCCGCAAGACCAACTGAAACACCTGGCCTCCAGGCGGTGCCGCCGCCTCGGCAGTTAGGACCAAAGTGACTTCCCCTCCTTTGTCCGGAACCGCCACCTCCGCCGCCGCCAGGCCCGCAGGCAGGCGTTTCGCCGCCAGTTTGAGCGGTGCCGCAAAGCCCTGGGAAAAGGAAACCACCACCTTGATCTCAACCGTTTTTCCCGCCTCAATGTTCCAAGCGGAGACCGCCGCCGCCGCCGCTACCGCCGGCGGCGGCAGGGTAATCTCAAGCCAATAATAGAAATCGGGGCCACCTCGCTGCGTCAGATCTCCCACCACCACTTCATAGCTCCCATCCGCCGGAGGCGTCCACCCTAACCGAGCCTCGCGCGAGGCCCCATCGTCGTCATTGCTAGCCAATTCCTTGCCCGCCGCATCCCGCACCTTGAGCCAAGGGTCGATCAACGAACCCAAGCTAGGCCCCCGCAGGACGAACTCGAGGGCCTGATGCTGCTTCGCCTGGAAGCTAAAATGATCTTCATCCCCGGACACCTCAAGGCGACCACTCATTCCCCCAGGCACCTCCATCACTTGCGCCTCCGCAGTCTCGCTCCCTTGCGCGATGTCGCTAAACTGAACCGCAAACGGCTGCGCTTTGCCCTCCTCCACCACCACCGGGGCACTCGGCACATTCCAGCCCTCTAACACGACCGAACTCTGCCGTCCCCGCGGCACCGCCAGGGGCCAGGTATTTCGCACCACCGGGCCCGTAGAAAGATGCAGCCGATAGACCCCGTCTTCCCCACCAGCAAAGTTGACGTCAGTGGAGGCCGGGTATTTGTGTCCCATCACTTGCACCACGTAGGCCCCGTCTTGCGGGGCCACAAACACCAACTGCGGATCCATCGTGATATGGTCGTGATTAAAAGCTAGGGTAGTTCCCGCCGCATCCACCACCCGCAGCATGGCGTCACAGCTCGAAGCCAAGACGTAGGCCTCCACCCGCGCGACCAACGTTTGCCCCCGCGCCAGCTCAACTCGAAAACAATCGACGTCGCCCGTTTTCTCCAAGCGCCCATTGCAGGTGGCCGTGCTGCTCGCCAACACCTGAGGAGCACGGTAATCATCATTCGGCTCCACTTCTAAGGTTTGCACCTCGCGGTCCACGACCATGGAAATCGGAGCCGAGGCCCCCTCGGCGTTGTAGGCCCGAATCAAATGCGGCCCGGGCACCACCCCCGCCGCCACCGCCACCGCGAACCCCGCCGCGCCCGGCAAAGGAGTGAACACAATCCCCGGATCGTCCGCCCAAACCTGACACGGCCATGGGGCGAAACTCCCCCCTAACTTCACTTCTGCACTCGTGCCCGGCGATATCCCCATGGGATGCAAATGCGTCAGGACGGGAACCGCCGCCCCCGCCGCCGCCATCGCCAACCCCAGGGCCGTTCCCGTATAGCAAACCTGGCGCATCGGCTAGACAAAAAGTTCCTTGATGAGGCGCCCATCGTTGACCAAGCGCACCGGCCGCCCCGCCGTGCTCAGCAGGGTCTGCTGCGGGTCAATCCCCAGCTTAGTATAAATGGACGCCGCAAAATCCTCCGGTCGATAAACGTTTTCCGAGGCATAGTAGCCCTTGGCGTCGGTAGCCCCCACAATCTGCCCGCCAGGGATGCCCGCTCCCGCCATCAAGACCGACATGGCGTGCGGCCAATGGTCGCGCCCGCCCCCGGGATTGATCTTCGGCGTGCGCCCAAACTCCCCGAGCAAGAGCACTAAGGTGGTGTCCAAAAGACCTCGTTCCGCTAGGTCGGCAATGAGGGCACTCACGCCCTGATCTAGCGTTTTCAATTGCTCGCCCTTATAGACATCGGCGATGCCCCCGTGGTTGTCCCAGCCTCCCCAATTCACCGTCACCCAAGATACCCCCACCTCCACCAGGCGGCGCGCCAATAGAAAACGCTGCCCCATGTCGTTGCGCCCATAGCGCTCCCGGACCTTGGGATCCTCGCGGTGAATGTCGAAGGCCTCTTGCGCCTTGGTCGACGCCACCAGGTCAAAGCCCTGCTCGTAAAAGCGGTCAAACTCCATCGCCGGATCCTCCACCACCTTGTCTTGAAACCGCTTCATGTTGTCCAAAGCCGCGCGCAGATCGCGCCGCGACTTGATGCGCCCCGCCGCAATGTCGCCCGGCAGCACCACGTCATTGACCCGAAATGAGTCCGCGTTAGGACCTCCGGAAACGATAAACGGAGCGTGTTGCCCGCCCAAGAAATTAGGCCCGCCAGACCGGGTATTCCCCGGCATGGCCATGTAAGCCGGCAAGCCGCCCTGAACCCCGCGCTGATAGGAAACCATCGAGCCCATGGAGGGGTGAAAGGTGACGTGGGCCCCGCAACCCACCGGCACCGGGGTGGGCGCGCCCGTCATCATGTAGTGGTTGCCCCCCCCATGGTTGGGATCCTTGTGGCAGATGGAGCGGACCACGGTAAACTTGTCGAACACCCCCGCTAACTTACTAACTGGTTCGCTGAAATGCACCCCGGGCACGGAAGTCGGCACCGTCGCGAAGGTGCCCCGAATATCCGCAGGGGCGTCGGGCTTTGGATCAAACGTTTCAAAATGCGAAGGCCCTCCATCCAGCCAAATCATGATGCAATTGGTCGGCCGTCCCCCCGCCGCCCCTTCCCCAGCGAGCGCTTTGAGTCGCAGCAAGTCGCACAGCCCATAGCCCAGCGCGCCCCGCAGCCCCAACTGAATAAAATCGCGGCGCAGCAGGCCGTCGCAGTTTCGGTGTGTGGCCATAGCTTCGTTCAGTTAGTGGTTAAAAACAAATTCGGCGGAGTTGAGCAAGACCCAGAGGAGGTCCTCCAGGAAGCGCCGCCGCTCCGAGGCTTCTTCCGGAAAACCCGCCGTAGCGACGCTCGCTTCCGCCTCGGTCGGCAGGCGTCCAAAGCAGGCTAAATAGAGCTCCGCCACGGCCTCGCGCGGGGCCAGAGTTCCCCCAGCCAACTGCTGCAGCCGGGCCCCTGCCGCCGTGCTCGTCAGCTTGCTTTGCAGCACTTCCGAATTCATCAAGTGCAGCGCCTGCCCCATGCTCGGCTTCAGGTTGCGCTCGCAGGGGCAATCGCTGCTAGAATTCGGCCGCCCAAAGGCATCCATGGTGCGAGATTCAATCTTATACGTCCACGCTTGCACCGCCCGACTGCCCACCGCCAAACCAGGATAGGCGCTCGGCACGCCCGTGATGTCGGCCACCGCATCCGCCATCATTTCCGCTCCCAGGCGACGGCGGTAAAATCGCGAAAACTGCCGCGTGTCGGCGGCATTGGTCTGATTCGGCTCGCTGCTCAACTGATACACATGCGAATTCATGATCACCCGCATCAAGGCCTTCAGGTCATAAGAAGCCCGCACCAACTCCGCCGCCAAAGCATCCAGCAGCGCCGGATTGCTCGGAGGATTCGAGAGGCGAAAGTCATCCACCGGATCCACAATTCCCTTCCCAAAAAACGCCCCCCACACGCGGTTCGCGACGGCCCGCGCAAAAAACGGATTGCTCGGCTCCAGCATCCAGTCCGCCAGGGCCCGCCGCGGGTCCGCCGGACCCGGCGAGGCCAACGGAGGACCATCCGGAGGCTGCGGCGACAGCAGGACGCCCGTGACCGGGTGCTTCAGGCTCCCCCCCGCCACCACATAGAAGGTCTCGTTGCCCCCCGATATCGGA
>CALQKQ020000065.1 GCA_943331195.2 Akkermansia muciniphila
CTTCTTCCTTGGTGCGGATGGGCTGTCCCATCTTCAAGGAAATCAACTTCCGGATCACCCGGTCGCCGAAGGCCAGGCTCAGCGCGAAGGCAATCACCAAGGCCGCAATGGAGCGAAACGTCTGATATTGCAGGACATTCGTCAGCTTGGCTAGGAGCCCGCCGCCGGCGTCGCACTGTTGATAGATCCAATAAAGCATGATTCAGGAGGAAAAAGGTTGGATGACGCGTTCCATGGCTGCCGAGCGGCTGCCTTTGACCAAAATGAGATCGCCGGGCCCAGCGCTCGCCCGAAGAAAAGCCGCCGCCGCCGCCGCATCGGAAAAGCTCCGCAGCTTGGCCGGAGCCCCGCCCGCCGCCACATAGCCCTCCCCAATCAGGTCCGCGTCGCCGCTGCCCACCACGCAAAGCTGGTCGATTCCCAACTCCTGCACCGCCGCCCCCAGCGCAAGGTGCGCCGCCCGGGCCGTCGCCCCCAATTCCCCCATGCGGCCAAGCACCGCCATGCGGCGCCCCTCCGCAGCATAGCTCCGCAGCGTCTCCAAGGCCGCACGCATGGAGTCGGGATTGGCATTGTAGGAATCATCAAGAAAGCGCAGCCCATCCACCAGGCGCAGTTGCAGTCGGCCCCCACTGAGCATCGCCCGCTCCAACCCCGCCACGATTTCCTCCACCCGCAGACCCAAGTGATAGCCGACCGCCGCCGCCAAGGCCGCATTGCCCGCCATGTGCCGCCCCGGCACCCCTAGCCGCACCAACCCACAAGTGTGATCCGGCAATTGCAAGGTAAACGCGCAACCCGCCCCCGCGCTGCGCACCTCGGTGACCCGCACTTCCCCGGCCTCAATGCCCGCCGTGAGGACCCCAGCCCGACAGCGCGCCGCGATCGCCGGCGTAAACGAGTCGTTCGCATTCAGCACCACCATCCCATCCGGCGCCACCGCCTCGGCTAGACTCCCCTTCTCTAACGCAATCGCCTCGCGGCTTCCCATATACTCAATGTGGGCGGTCCCAATGTTCGTGATCACCGCCACTTCCGGGGCCGCCACCGCCGCCAAAGGCGCAATTTCTCCGGGATGATTCATCCCCATTTCAAAGACCCCATGGCTGTGCTCCGCCCCCGCGCTGAGCACGCTCAAAGGCAAACCGATATGATTGTTCAAATTGCCCCGAGTCGCGCACACCCGGAAGCGCTCCCCTAGCACCGCCTGGATCATGTCTTTCGTCGAGGTCTTGCCATTGCTCCCTGTCAAGCCCACCACGATTCCACCCCAGTGGCGCCGGTAGCGCGCCGCCAAGCGCTGCAAGCCCAGCAAGGTGTCCTCCACGAGCAACACGCCCACCCCAGGCGGTGCCGCCACCGCGCGGCTCACCAACACCGCCGCCGCCGCCCCCGCCTGGCCCACAAAGTCGTGGGCGTCATAGTGCTCGCCGCGCAAGGCCACCAAAAGACTGCCTGGCTCAATCCGACGGGTGTCGCTGCCCACACTGCTCGCCACGGCCAGCGGGTCGCCCGCGATCAGTCGGGCGCCACTCCATTCAGCTAGGGTTGCGAGAGTTTGCGGAATCATGGCCGTTCCGGAAGCACCCAGTTTCGCAGGGTGTGGCGCGCCACCTGCACATCGTCAAAGGGAGTCAGTACTCCATGCGCCATCTGGCCCTTCTCATGGCCCTTGCCCGCGATCAATATAATGTCGCCCCCTCCCGCCAAGGCGATGGCGCGCTCAATCGCCGCCCGGCGATCTAGCAGGACCTCACAATTCTCCCCGCGCATCCCCTGACGGATTTCCGCCACAATGGCCTCGGGCGCTTCGCCCCGCGGATTATCATTAGTTAGAATGGTGTAGTTGCCCCCGGCTTCAGCCACGGCCCCCATGCGCGCTCGCTTGGTGCGATCGCGGTCGCCCCCGCAGCCAAACACCGTAATCAAGCGGCGCGGATTGAGATCCCGCAAGGTGCGCAGCGCATTGTCGAGCGCGTCTGGGGTGTGGGCATAGTCCACGAAGACTTTGAAAGGCTTGTTGTCCGAGACCACTTCCATGCGGCCGGGCACCTGGGGGGCATCTTCGAGCGACTTCACAGCCTGGCGCAGATTCAGGTCCATGGCCCAAACCGCCCCCAAGGCCCCCAGGGCATTGTATACATTGAAGCGGCCAATCAAAGGCATCCTCACTAAAAAGCTGCGCCCTCGCGCCTCCAGGGTAAACGTGGTGCCCTTCGTCGTGGCTGACATCTGCGTGGCCCGAAAGTCCGCGTGCACATTCATTCCGTAAGTGACCACCCGCAACTTGCCCTCGTAGTCGCGCGCCAACCGTCGCCCCGCCGCATCGTCCGTGTTGACCACTAAAGCCGGCTGCTTGGCCCCGCCCTGCTCCACCAAATGCGCCGCAAAGAGGGCCTTAGCCGCATAGTAGTTTTCCATGCTCCCGTGGTAGTCGAGGTGGTCCTGCGTGAGATTCGTGAAAATCGCCGCATCAAATCGAATCCCGTGGGTGCGCTGCTGCACCAAGGCATGAGAACTAACCTCCATCGCTACCGCCACACATTGATGCTCCACCATGCTGCGCAGCAACCGCTGCAAGGTGATGCTGTCAGGCGTAGTGTGCGAGGCCGCCTCCTCCAACCCTTCGCCCACCACGTATTTTACGGTGCTGATAAGCCCGCAGTGTCCTTTGGCGGACTCAATGAGGTGCTGCAGCAGAAAGCTCGTCGTCGTCTTGCCGTTCGTGCCCGTGACCCCAGCCACGAGCAGGCGGTCGGAGGGCTTGCGAAAAAGGGCGTCAGCCGCCTCCGCCAGGGCCGCTTGGCTATCCTTAACCGTGAGCCAGGTGCCGCGAAAATCCTCCGGAACATCGGTCTCGGCGAGGATCGCGGAAGCGCCCTGGGCTAGCGCCTGGGGGATAAAAGCGTGACCGTCAGCGGCCTTGCCGCGCAGGGCGGCGAAGATCAAGCCGGGACCGGCCGCGCGGGAGTCAGCCGTCAGTCCAGTAATATCCAAGTCCAGCGGCCCGAAGGTGCGGACGCGGGTGAGGTGATCAAGCAAATGGGTTAGTTTCATCAAAAAAAAGGGGAGACTAGCGCGGGAAAGGGCGCGGATTAGCCTTCACTGGGGTAGAGTTAGCAGCCTGAGGTTGCAGACTCGCCTTAGGCGGAAATTGAGCCGGGATCTCATAATAGGCCATGGCCCGCTCGGCAATGCGGCGAAAAAGCGGGGCCGCCATCCTCCCGCCAAAGTGAGCGTGCTTGGTGCCGCGCGGCGTGTCGATGATGACCAACCCGCCTAGCTTGGGCTGGTCCGCCGGGAGAAAGCCAATGAAGGAGCAAATCAGGTCGCCCTGGTAGGTGGTGCGCAACTTGCCGTCTTTGAGCGCGGTGACCGCCTTGCGGGCCGTGCCCGTTTTGCCCCCAATCTGAAACAATTCGCTGCGCCCCGGCTTCCCCGTCCCCTGCTCCACCACCTCCAACATGGCTCGGCGCACCGTCTGGGCCGCCGCCGCACTCACCACCTGCCGCCCCTGCACCCGCGGCAAGCCCTCCACCGCCTGGCCGCTCTCGTCGACCCAGGTCTCCGCCAGATGCAGCGGCCGGTAGCTTCCCCCATTAATAATCGCCCCCAAGGCCCCGCACATCTGCGCCGGGGTCACCGTGATGGCATTGCCAAAGGCCACCCGCGAAAGCGTCTGCAAGGTCATTTTCCCGGCAAAGGAACCTCGGCTTTCCGAAGGCGACTCAAAACCGGTAGCCCGACAAAACCCAAAACTGCGAATCAACTCCTCAAAGCGCTGCGGGCCCAGCAAACGACCCAATTTGTAAGCGCCAATGTTAGATGAATGCACAATGATGTCCTCCACCGTGCCCGACGCCATGGCGTGTTCATCGTGAATCGGCGTGATATCGTCGTCGTCGTAAACTCCACTGGCCGCTAGTTCAATGCGGCTTTGCGCGTTGAGCTTACCAGAAGAAAGCGCGCCCGCCGCCGTGACAATTTTAATCGTGGAACCCGGCTCATAAAGCATCTCCGTCACCGGATTGCTCAGCAGCGGATGCTCCGGGCCGTGCTTGGGGTCGCGGCACGCAATCGCCCGAACCCCCATGGTGGCAGGGTCAAACAAAACCACCACCACCCGCTCCGCGCGCAAGTCCTCAAGGTAAACTTCGCCCTCCGCCGCGCCCACCTCGTCCATGGCCGCTTCCACCACCCCCTGAAGGCCCAGGTCCAAGCTGAGGCGCAACCCCCGGCCGTTGCGCGCCGGAGTGATCTGGCCCCGGTAAGCGGGAATTTCATTGCCCCAACCATCCACCTCCAAGTCCCGCCGCCCCGGCGTGCCCGTGAGATCCTCCTGGAAAAAGCGCTCCACCCCAGCCACCCCGCGCGCCGGCTTCGCCTCCTCGCCAGGAGCAGGCTTGGTCTCCCCAAAGAAACCCACAATGTGCGACAAAGGCAGGTCCGCTGGATAGCGCCGGGCAAAGCCATTTTGAAAAATGAGCGCGCCCAGTTTACCCCGGTTGCGGCTCTCCCGGAAGGTCCCTAACCCCGCCGCCTCTAAGCTCTCCCGCAACTGCAAGGCCCCGCTGATGCTCAAGTCCTTACTCAAAAAGACCTCGCCGTTAGACCTAGATGCTAGCCTGGCGCGGATCCGAGCCTGAAACTCCCCATCCGTCATCCCCAGCACCGGTGCCGCCACCCGGCCCATATGGCTCAAATACCGATTCTGCAATTCCTCTAAGCTAAAAGCATGGCGCAAATCCCGCGCCTTCATCCCCTCCACCACCGCCAGCGCATCCGCCAGCGCCGCCCCCGTCTGCAAAAAACCCAGCTCCAAGGTGACCTGCTGCACCGGCTCGTCACAGGCCAAAACCCGCCCCCGCGTGTCCAAAATGTCCCCCCGCGAGGCGCTCAACTCCTGGCGGCGATGATGGCTTTCCTCCAGCACCGCTTGAAAGTGATCGTGCCGCTCCACCTGCAAGTGGATCAGCCGCCACGAAAGCAAACTGAATAGCGAAACCACTCCCAGGCTCACCATCCCCGCGCGCCATTGCAGGCTGCGATCACTCGATGCTGCTTCACTAGCTAAATCCGAATCACTCATGGCGGGGGATTCCCTGCAATCACCGGGAGGGGTTCAGGTTCAGCGGCAGTGGGCTCAGGCAAGCGCACCAAGCGCCCGCGCCGCCCAATCTCGATCGGTTTGAGACCTAAGCCGGCTCGCGCCGCCCGCGCCCGCAAATCTTCCGGTGCCAAACGGCGGTGCATCAACAACTCGTTCTCCTTGATCTGATCTTCAAATTGCCGAATCTCGCGGTGCATGCTCAAGATCTGCCCCTCGCGCTCTTTCTTGCGCGCATCTAACCACACATAGCAAGCCCCAATGGCCGTGACCAAGGAGGCAAACAATAAGCAGTTCAGCAGCCATCCCGGGCGCAGGGAATCCTGCACCGGGCGGCGCGGAGAACGGCGATTTTTAGGAGCAGCCACAAAAGAAAAAAAAAAGGGTCAAAATAACAGGCCGTTAGCCCAGCCGCTCCACCACCCGCAAAGTGGCGCTCCGCGAGCGCGGGTTGCGCGCCGTCTCCGCCGCACTCGCCACCACGCCCTTGCGCGTGACTAAGCGGTAGTAACACTCCGGATTGGGCCGCGCCGCCGGCCATTCCGGGCGATCCAGCTCCGCCGCGCTGTGGTGCCGGAAAAACTGCTTCACCAGGCGGTCTTCCAGCGAATGAAACGTGATCACCGCCAAGCGACCGCCCGGCTTCAGCCAGCGATGCGCCCCCGCCAGAGCGGCACGCAACTCCCCCAATTCATCGTTCACCGCCATCCGCAAACCCTGAAAGACCCGCGTCGCCGGCGAGGCCGGACCCCGCTTGGGCACCACCGTGGCCACCACCGCCGCCAAATCCCCCGTGGTCTCAAAGAGCCGCTCTGCCCGCCGCTGCACCAGCACTTTGGCTACCCGCCGCGAAGCCTTCTCGTCCCCGTACTCATAAAAAATCCGCGCCAACTCCTCCTCCGGCCACGTGTTCACCAACTCCGCCGCCGAACCCGGCGCGTCCGGGTCCATCCGCATGTCCAGCGGACCGTCTCGCAAAAACGAAAATCCCCGCCGCGCCTCATTCAACTGGTGGCTGCTCACCCCAATGTCAAACAGCATCCCGTCCAACCCCGCCTCCAACCCCAGGCCCGCCAAAATCTCCGGATACGAAGAAAAGGAAGCCCGCACCGCCACCAGACGATCCCCCCACGCCTGCAGTCGACGCCCCGCCCACTCCAAAGCCTCCGGATCCCGGTCCAAGCCCACCACCTCCGCCCCCGCTTCAAGCAGGCGCGCCGCATGCCCCCCGCCGCCCAGCGTCCCGTCTAAAAATCGTTGGCCACTCGCCGGCGCCAGCGCCGCCACCACCTCCTCCTCCAACACCGGAAGATGATAGCCCGCGTCTTCGCCTCCGCCCACCGCGTCCCCCAGCGCACTCAACCGCCGCTCCCCTCCTGGCTCGCCCCCAACCGACCCGACCCCCAGCCCTCCTGCCGCCGCCAAAGCCTCCGGCCACAGCAGCCGCGCCACCCCATCTGAAAACGCCATCACCCCACCCCACCCAGGAAACGTCACCCGAGCAAAAAAGCCCCGCGCCGCTCGCCACCCACCGTCCCCACTCGCCCCCTCAACCCACCCCGCACCCCAGCGCTTCCCGCGCCGCAGCCCCAAGGCTGAAAAGGAAAAAAGCGGCATCATCGCGTCGTGGGGGAAGGGTGGAAATGTTGTTAATATTCCCCGACGATTAACCACACTCATTAACTTAGGTCAATAAATTTTCAGGGTTTCATGGGAATTAGGAGGCCCTTTCCGGAATTTTCATAATTTCTCCAACGGATCGGCCCCGGCCCCGCCCTCGGCCCCCAAAACCGCCTCCCCGCCCGTTCGCCAGCCCCCTGGCAACGGAAAAACCGCCCGTTTCCAAGTTGCATTCCTCCCTGTCATCTGGCACGGAGAGGGTTGTCTGGAGGGACTGCGGTGCTCTCCCCGCCCTGCCTAACGTCTCCCATTTTTTTCGGCCCATGAATCGCGCTCCCTCCCGTCTTCTGCTCTGCACCTTGTCCGCCGCCGTGGCCGCCGCCGCCACCAGCAGCGCCCCAGCCTTTCCCAATCCCTTCAAGCGCAAGGCCCCCCTCGCGGCCCCCGCCAACCCCGAGCTCCAAGCCGCCGAGCGCGCCGCCGGAGACCTCCTCCGCCAAGCCCAAGACCAAGAGGCCGCCGGCAAAAGCGGTGCCGCCGTCGCCACCTGCAAACGCCTCGTCGAACGCTACCCCCTCACCAGCTTCGCCCCCATGGCCCTCTTCCGCCTCGCCTCCGCCTATGAGCGCGATGGCAAGTTCAAAAAGGCCTTCGATACCTACCAAGAACTCGTCGACACCTACAAGCAAAGCCCCCAGTTCAGCGAAGCCATCGACCGCCAGATCGCCATCGCCACCCAATCCCGCACCGAAAAACTCGGGTCTTTCCTCGGCATCCCCAAAAAACTCGACAGCAGCGAACAACTCGAAATGTTCGAAAAAGTCATCGCCAACGCCCCCCGCGGCCGCCGCGCCCCCGAAGCCCAATTCGAAATCGCCAAGGTCCACGAAGAACAAGACGCTCCCGACCTCGCCATCGCCGCCTACCAAAAAGTTGTCGAGGACTACCCCAACAGCCCCCTCGCCGCCGAGGCCCAATCCAAAATCGGCCAAGGCTACCTCGGCAAAATCGAAGAGGGCAGCCGCGATGCCTCCAACATCGAAAAAGCCCGCCGCGCCACCGACCAGGCCTCCGGACTCTTCCCCAACACCGCCCTCCCCAACCTCCCCAACACCCGCCTCCAAGTCGACGAAATCTCCGCCGAAAACGCCTGGAAAACCGGCCGCTTTTACGAAAACCAAGCCAACTACCGCGCCGCCCTCGTCTACTACAGCGACGTCCTCCGCGCCCCCAGCAGCGCCCACTTCGCCGAAGCCCGCGAGCGCATCAACGCCATGACCACCAAGGATCCCGGCCTCCTCGAATCCGTCCCCGCTACCGCCCTCGCCTCCCAAGACCTCGCCGTCCCCGCCGCCACCGACCTCAAAAATAAACCCGGCTACTTCGGCCCCCCGGCCCCGCCCGCCCGCGTCGCCAGCGTGCTCCGCCAACCCACCATGCGCCCCAGCCGCGACCAAGTCCCCATCACCCCCCTCGAGGAACCCGACCTCCCCACCGGCAGCGAACCCAGCCGCAAACCCGACGACTCCCTCCTCAACCCCTCCACCCCTCCCGCCCCCGGCGACCTGCTTCCCGGAGACCCCCTGCCCCCCGCCGGAGCCCCCTCCCCAGAACCCCCCGCCTTGCCCCCCGCAGGCGACCGCGCGGCCCTGCCCCCGCCCTCCTCGCGGCCGCCCTGCTCCTCCCCAGCTGCGCCGGCTACCGCGCCGGATCCAGCAAGCCCGCCCGCCTCGAAAACGTCCGCTCCATCGCCGTCCCCACCTTCCGCAACCTCACCCTCGAACCCCGCTCCGCCGTCCTCGTCACCAACAACGTCGTCCGCCAATTCCAAATCGACGGCACCTATCAAATCAAGGACGCCCAAAACGCCGACGCCCTCCTCCGCGGCACCATCCGCTCCTTCACCCGCCGCCAACTTCGCAGCGCCCGCAACAACAACCTCCGCACCCGCGAACTCGAACTCGTTATGGACGTCGACTTCGTCCTCGAGCAAACCACAACCGGCAACCTTCTTTCCAAAGGCAATATCAAGGGCGCCACCTCCGTCTTCCTCGACCCCAACTTCCAACTCAGCGAGCGCCAGGCCCTCGACGACGCCTCCCGCAAAATGGCCGAAGAATTAGTCAGCCGCCTCAGCGAAGGTTGGGGCTCCGACGCCTTCCCCCTCGCCTCCCCCGGCGCCACCGCGCCGCGCCCGCCCGCCCCCCGCAGCGCGCTGCCCGCCGCCCTGCGCTGAAAATATCGCGGCAGCTTTGAAAATCGCTTGCACCTTGGCGGGTTCATTCTACCATCCCGTCCCGCCACACGGCGGCGTTTACCGGCGCGGTTAGCTCAGCGGTAGAGCACCTCCCTGACACGGAGGGGGTCACTGGTTCGAACCCAGTATCGCGCACCATCTCCCGGATCGGGAGCATCACCCCAAGCTCAGCCTTCCGGCCGCGCATCCCCACCCCAGGCCAGCCGGGCCCCTTCCCACCGCCGCGCCCACCGCCGCGCCCATTCTCGCCCTCGGCACCGACCCGCCAACCCCGACCCACTGCAAGAACTTTGCAAAACTTTAAAAAACCACTTGGCAGCCGCCAAGAATGCAGTACAGGAATAGCCCGGCCGCATGGCGGTCGGGTTTGGGGTCTTAGCTCAGTTGGTAGAGCACCTGCATGGCATGCAGGGGGTCAGCGGTTCGAATCCGCTAGGCTCCACCAAATCATCTCGGGCGTTCCTCGCCTCAAAACTGGTTCAATTTCAAGTGCGACATAGCGTCCCACGCGCCCTCCTGAGCGTGAGGCCCACATTTATGCCCACAAGCCTTGACGGGAGACAGTTTTTAGAATAGGATAGCCAAGCACCTTCAGAAACGGGAACTCCTCCCGTTTTTTTTATTTTAAGCCCTTGCCGTTATGACCAGCGAACTTCTCGCCGTCTTTGAATACTACGAAAAAGAAAAAGGAATCAGCCGCGACAAAATGATCGAGGCTCTCTCCTCCGCTATTCTGACGGCCTCCCGCAAAAGCATCGGCCCCGCCCGCGAGCTGCGCATCGACATCGACCCCGTCAAAGGCGGCATCAAAGCCAAAGCCAAACTCATGGTCGTCGAAACCGTCACCGCCCCCTACGACGAACTCGCCCTCACCACCGCCCGCAAAATCAAAAAAGACGCCGAAATCGGCGACGAAATCGAAGTCGACGTCACCCCCAGGGACATGGGCCGCATCGCCGCCCAAACCGCCCGCCAGGCCATGATGCAGCGCATCCGCCAAGAAGAAAAACTCCTCATCTACGAAGAATACAAAGACCGCGCCGGCGAAATCGTCAACGGCTCCGTCCGCCGCTTCGAAAAATCCGACGTCATCATGGACCTCGGCAAATTCGAAGGCATCATGCCCAAAAAAGAACGCGTCGCCACCGAAGACTACAACATCGGCGACCGCCTCCGCGTCTACGTCGTCGCCGTCGAAAACGGCCTCCGCGGCCCCGAAATCATCCTCAGCCGCAGCCACCCCAATTTCGTCAAACGCCTCTTCGAAAGCGAAGTCAGCGAAATCGCCGACCGCACCGTAGAAATCCGCGCCATCGCCCGCGAAGCCGGCTACCGCACCAAAATCGCCGTCTGGAGCGCCGACCCCAAAGTCGACCCCGTCGGCGCCTGCGTCGGCATGCGCGGCGCCCGCGTCAAAAACATCGTCCGCGAACTCAATAACGAAAAAGTCGACATCATCAAGTGGAGCGACAACCCCAAGGAATTCCTCAAAGACGCCCTCAAACCCGCCACCATCGCCGACGACAAAATCATCGTCGACCCCGTCAATAAACGCATCTTCGCCAAAGTCCGCGAAGACGAACTCTCCAAAGCCATCGGCCGCCACGGCCAAAACGTCCGCCTCACCAACCGCCTCATGGGCTGGGACGTCCAAGTCGAACGCGACGAAAGCGCACACGAAAAATTTGTCGGCAGGATCCACAACGCCGCCTCCGAACTCGCCGCCCAACTCGGGCTCGAGGTCGAGTTGGCCGAGGCCCTCGTCACCACCGGCATGAACAGCATCGAAGTCATCGCAACCCTCGAAGCCTCCGACATCGTCGACGTCCTCGGGATCCCCCTCGAAGAAGCCGCCGCCATCGTCGCCAAAGCGCAAACGCAGGCTTCGGCTGCAGCCGCTCAATAACCGGGGTTGCAATCCCCACCTTCTGACGCCATGAAACTGGCCCACCTATCGCATGCCCGGCAAATCCAAATCCACGCTCCCCTCAGGTTCCGACTCCGCTCCCTCCCCGGCGCGTAAAATCACGCGCCCTGTCGCCCCAGAACCCCCCGCGGCCCCCAGCCCACCCCCGCGCAAGGTGCCCTCCGTGACTCCAGGCGACACCCTGGACCTCATCGGAGAAAAGCCCAAGCGCACCCGCGTCAAACCCGGCAGCGCCCCGCCCCCCCTGGCCACCCCCCCGCCGCCGCCCCCTCCCATTCCTAAAAAGGAGGTCCTCTCCCTCATCGACGAAGCCAAACCCCGCGTCCGCCGCGTCGGTGCCGTCAGCCCCATCACCCCCCTCACCGGCATCGTCGTCCGACCCCCCGTCGTCGAAGCCCCCGAGCCCGTCGCCGCTCCCGAGCCCCTCGAGCCCACCCCCCTGGAGCCCGCCGCGCACGAGGAAGAGGCCGACGACTCCTCCGTCATCTCCATCAAACCCCCCATCATCGTCCGAGACCTCGCCGAAAAAATGGGCGTTAAGGTCTTCGTCCTCATCAAGGACTTGATGGAACTCGACATCTTCGCCAATCCCGGCGTCTCCATCGA
>CALQKQ020000066.1 GCA_943331195.2 Akkermansia muciniphila
CCTGGCATTTGGTCGGAGGAGCAGGTGGAGGGTTGGAAAAAGGTGACGGGGGCGGTGCATGAGGAGGGGGGCTTGATCTTGCTGCAGTTGTGGCATGTGGGGCGGGTGTCGGATCCTTATTATTTGGCTGGGGCGCAGCCGGTGGCGCCTAGCGCGATTGCGGCGAAGGGGCATGTGAGTTTGATGCGGCCGGAGAAGGCGTATGAGGTGCCGCGGGCGCTGGAGTTGGGGGAGTTGCCGGGGATTATTGAGGCGTCTCGCCGGGGAGCGGAGTTGGCGCAGCGGGCGGGGTTTGATGGGGTGGAGATCCACGGGGCCAACGGGTATTTGTTGGATCAGTTTTTGCAGGATTCGACAAATCAGCGCAGCGATGAGTATGGTGGTTCGGTGGAAAACCGGGCGCGGCTGATGTTGGAGGCGGTGGATGCGGCGATTGGGGTGTATGGGGCGGATCGGGTGGGCTTGCATTTGTCGCCGCGGGGGGATGCGCACGACATGGGGGACTCGGATGCGGCGGGCACGTTTGGCTATGTGGCGCGGGAAGCGGGGCGCCGCGGGCTGGCCTTTCTTTGTGCGCGGGAGCACCATGCGGCACCGGCTTTGGGGCCGCAATTGAAGCAGCAATTTGGGGGGGTGTTCATTGCTAACGAGCAGTTTACGCAGGCGAGTGCGGAAGCGGCGATTGCGGCGGGGGAGGCGGACGCGGTGGCGTGGGGGCAGGCGTTTATTGCCAATCCTGATTTGCCGCGGCGCTTTTTGGAGGGGGCGGCGCTGAATGTGCCGCAGCCGCAAACCTTTTATGGCCAGGGGCCGGAAGGCTATACGGACTACCCGGCGCTCTGAGGTCGGGGCGGCGTGGAATGACCCAGGAACCGCGCGGTTCCTGGGTTTTTGCTATATAGAAGGGATGGGGGTGGGGGGAGCACAAAGAGATTGCCTGCGGGGCTGGCCTGGCGGAGTTTGGGGCAACCCTGCTGACTTATGACTAACGATACCCGCCGCGACTTTCTTAAAAAGGCTTTGCTGCTCGCTGCTGGCGGGGGTGGGGCGGCGGCCTTTAGCGAGGCCATTGGGAAGGCCTTGGCGATCGATCCGGTGCCGGGCAGCACGTTTTTGGATGCGGAGCACGTGGTGATCTTGATGCAGGAGAACCGGAGTTTTGATCACTTGTTTGGTCGCCTGCAGGGGGTGCGGGGTTTCAATGATCCGCGGGCGATTACCTTGCCGGACGGCTTGCCAGTGTGGTGTCAGAGCAACGCGGCGGGGCAGACGTATGTGCCGTTTCCCTTGGATTTGCAGGGCAGCAAGGCCACGTGGATGAGTTGTTTGCCGCACTCGTGGACGGACCAGGCGGCGGCGCGGCACGAGGGGCGTCACGATCGGTGGCTGGTGGCGAAAGCGTCGGGGGTCAAGGAATACGCGGAGATGCCGCTGACGTTGGGCTATTATGACCGGCGCGACTTGCCGTTTCACTATGGGTTCGCCGACGCCTTTACGGTGTGCGATCAGGCGTTTTGTTCCTCGTTGACGGGTACAACGGCGAATCGGCTCTACTTGTGGAGTGGGACGATCCGCCCGGAGCGGGATCCGGCGAGTGCTGCGCACATCAACAATGGGGACACCGACTATGACCGCGAGGTGAGCTGGACGAGTTTTCCGGAGCGCTTGGAGGAGGCGGGCATTTCCTGGCGGGTTTATCAAAATGAGATCAGCCTAGCCAGTGGGCTGGGGGGGGAGGAGGACGCGTGGTTGAGCAATTTCACGGACAATCCGCTGGAGTGGTTTCGGCAATACCATGTGCGCGCGGCGGCACCGCATCGGGCGTGGTTGGAGCGGCGCGAGGGGGAATTGCTTCAGGTGGTGGCGGCAGGGGAGGCTGGCGCGGCGAAGGCGGTGGAGGAGTTGGCGCGGGTGCGGCGGGATTTGGCGGCGGCGGAGGATTTTGCGGGGTTGTCGGGGCGAGCGCAGGCCTTGCACCAGCGGGCGTTCACGACCAATGCGGGAGACCCGGGGCATCGCGAGCTCAGCGCTTTTACGTGGCAGGAGGGGGAGCAAGTTCACCGGATGAACGTGCCTGCGGGGGATGTGCTCTATCAATTTCGCGCGGATGTGGCGGGGGGGCAGTTGCCGGCGGTTTCGTGGCTGGTGGCGCCGCAGCATTTCTCGGATCACCCGAGTTCGCCGTGGTATGGCAGTTGGTATTTAGCGGAGGCGCTGGGAATCTTGACGAAAAATCCGGCGGTGTGGCAGAAGACGATTTTCATTTTGTGCTATGATGAAAACGATGGCTATTTCGACCATGTGCCGCCGTTTGTGGCGCCGGCGCCGGGTCGGCCGGAGACGGGGGTGGCCTCGCCGGGGCTGGAGACGGAGTTAGAGCAGGTGGGGGGCGGGGCGGCGCCGGGGCCGATTGGGCTGGGTTACCGGGTGCCGCTGGTGATTGCTTCGCCGTGGAGCCGGGGGGGGCGGGTGTGCTCGCAGGTGTTTGATCACACGTCTATTTTGCAGTTTTTGGAGGTCTTTCTTAGCCACAAGACGGGCAAAGTGATTCGCGAGACGAACATGAGTGCGTGGCGGCGGGCGGTTTGTGGGGATTTGACGTCGGCCTTCCGCCCGTGGCAGGGGGAAGCGGTGCCGGGGCCGGGGGCGCTGGACCGCCAGGCGGTGTTGCGGACGGTGCATCGGGCGCAGTTTCAGCCGGTGCCGGGGGGCTTTCGGCCGCTGGGGGCGGGGGAGTTGGCGGTGGCGCGGCGGGACTTTCGGGCGCTGCCGAACCGGCCGCAGCAGGAGCCGGGGACGCGGCCCTCGGCGGCGCTGCCCTATGAGTTAGAGGCGGAGGGGGCGGTGGCGGCTGGGGGGAAGCAATTTGTGTTGCGGCTAGGGGCGGGGAAGGCGCGCTTTGGGGCGAGGGCGGCGGGGGCGGCTATTCATGTGTATACGCCGGGCCGGGTGCGCGCGGCGGATGGGGCGGGCTTGGTGGAGGGGCGGGCCTGGGCTTTTGCGGCGGCGGCGGGCACGAAGGTGGAGGGGCGGTGGGAGCTGGCGGACTTTGCAGGCGGGGCCTACGACTTGCAGGCGCACGGGCCTAACGGATTTTATGCGGCGTTTGCGGGCGATGGGGGGGATCCTCCGCTGTCGCTGGTGTGGGGGTCGGGGCCGGGGGCGGAGCCGGTGTTGCGGCTGCGGCTGGCGGCGGGGGCGGCGCTGACGGTGGCGGTGGAGGATTTGTCCTATCAATATGAGGCGCGGCGGGGTCGCGTGGAGGCTGGGGCGGTGCTGGAGTGGGAGTGGGCGCTGGGGGAGACGCGGGGGTGGTACGACTTTCGGGTAGTGGTGGAGGGGGCGCCGGGTTTTGCGCAGCGCCGGGCGGGCCGCCTGGAGACGGGTGTGGATAGCATTAGCGATCCGGGGATGGCGGGGTGAGGCGGGGTGAGGCGAGGGGCTTTATTCGCCCATGTGCTGAAGGGCTTGGGAAGGGGGCTTCATGTAGGTGTGGGTGAGGAAGCTGAGGACGAAGATGGCGAGGGCGATGAGGGGGGCCACGGCGGCGCCTGGGGCGGTGGAGTTGAGGGCGGCGGCGACTCTGACGCCGACGAGGATCAAGCAGACGACGGCACCGAGGATGGGGACGAAGAGGGGGACGTCGAAGCCGCCGATGGGTTCACCGGGGCGGCGCTTGAGGACGATGAGGGAGAGATTGACGAGGGTAAAGACCACGAGGAGGAGGAGGACGGTGGCTTCGGCGAGGGGTTTGACGCCGCCGCTCAGGATGAGGACGGTGACGATGGCGAAGAGCAGGGTGATGGCGATGTGAGGGGTGCCGCGGCGGGGGTGGAGGGCCGCGAGGTGGTTGGGGAGGAGACCTTGGCGGCTCATGCCGTAGAGGAGGCGGGAGCCCATTAGGTAATTGAGGAGGGCGGTGTTGCCGATGGCGAAAATGGTGATGCCGAGGTAGACGCGGTCGATGTTGGGGAACCAGGGGGCGGCGCGGTGGGCGACCTCCATGAGGGGGGTTTTGCTAGCGGCTAGTTCTTGCCAGGGGACCACGGAGACGGCGGTGATGGCGACGGCTAGGTAGATGAGGGTGGCGAGGAGCATGGCGCCGATGAGGCCGAAGGGGACGGCGCGGCGGGGGTTTTTGACTTCTTCGCTGACGTTGAGGATGTCCTCGAAGCCGATGAAGGAGAAGAACGTTAGGACAGCGCCTTGAAGGACGAGGGAGAGGGTGATGCCGGAGCCGATGTGGTGGGGGCCGGGGAGGTCGGTGGGGGTTTCGAGGTAATTGACATGGCCCCAGAAGCGGAGGCCGATGGCGATGAGGAAGAGGAGGCCGCCGGCTTCGATGACGGTGCAGAGGAGGTTGACCCACATGCTTTCGCGGAGGCCGCGGAAGATGATGGCGCCGACGAGGAAGACGAGGGCGATGGCGACGAGTTTGATGGGGAGGGGGAAGCCGACGGCTTTTTCGAGATTTTCGGCGATGGCTTGGGCGCCGGTGGCCATGCTGGTGAGGCCGCTCATCATGACGGCGATGCCGACCATGTAGCTGAGGGCGGGGCGGCCGAGGGCGCGGTGGGTGACGTAGGCGGCGCCGCCGGCCTGGGGGTAGCGGCCGCCGACGCAGGCGTAGGAGAGACCGGTGAGGAGGGCGGCGACCATGGCGGCGAGGAAGGCGAGCCAGACGGCGTTGCCGAGGGATTCGGCGGCGCGGCCGATGAGGGCGTAGATGCCGGCGCCGAGCATGGAGCCGAGGCCGTAGCAGAGGACTTGCCAGCGCCCCAGGGTGGGGGTGAGGCGGGGAGGTGAAGGGGCGTCGGAGGACATAAGGGGGCAGCGTGTTCGCGGAGGGCGCGGAGGGAAAGGAAAAGCTGCGGGGGGAGGCCGATGTTTTGCGGGAGGGAATCGCGGCGGAGGGCTTGTCATGGGAGGAAAGGGCGGGCATGGGTGGGGTGGTCCGGCGCTGGTGCGGGACCTGGGACTTATTTTTTTCATGGAAGCTGCGGTATCATATCCGAGCCTGCGGGCCTGGCTGGAGGGGGAGGGCGGGGCGGCGCCGTTTTGGCGGTTTATGGAAGCGGCGCTGTATGATCCGGGTTTTGGCTACTATGCGCGGCGCATCCGCGAGGTGGGGGCGCGGGGAGATTTTGCGACGAGCGCGAGCCTTAGTCCGCGGCTAGGGCGGGCCATTGCGGCGTGGATGGAGGCGGAGGGGGCGGCGGGAGGATGCCGCGAGGTGATTGAGATTGGCCCGGGGAGCGGGCAGTTGCACTTAGCGCTGCGGCAGGCCTTGGGATGGCGGGGGCGGTGGCATTGGCGGAGTCATTTGGTGGAGCGCTCTGAGGTGTTAGGCCGGGCGCAGCGGGCGGCCTTGGGTCGGGGGCGGGCGCAGTGGCATCGGGATCCGGCGGAGGCGCTGGCGGCGGCGGGGGGGCGGGCCTTGATTTTTTCTAACGAATTAGTGGATGCGTTTCCGGCGACGCTGTGGCAGCGGCAGGATGGGGAGTGGCAGGAGGTGTGGCTGGAGCTGGAGGGGTCGGGTCGGGTGGTGGAGGTTTTGCGCGCGGGGGGGGACTGCGGCACGAGCCTGGCGGCGGGCGATTTTGTGGAGGGCCAGCGGGTGGAATGTCACGAGGGGTATCGGGATTGGCTGAAGGGGTGGCGGCCGCAGTGGTTGGGGGGGACGATGTTGACGATTGACTATGGGGAGCTGGGGAAGCGGCTTTATGAGCGGCGGCTGGGGGGGAGCTTGCGGGGCTATCGGCGGCACGAGCGGGTGGAGGGGGTGGCGCTGTATCAGGATCCGGGGAGCGCGGATGTGACGGCGGACGTGAATTTTAGCGATCTATTGAAGTGGGGCGTGGCGGCGGGCTTGAGGAACGTTGCGCTGGAAAGTCAGGGGGATTTTTTGTCGCGCTACAGCCGGGGGCGGAGCGAGGTGGACGCGCGCCTGGCGGATCCTGCGGGGGTGGGGGGGGCGTTTTTGTGTTTGCAGCAGCGTCCGGCCTGAGGTGGCGGTGGAGGCCTGGCAAAGCTGGTTGCATTTCCACTTGCTCCACAGGCGGGGAGGTTGTGGGGTGGCGGTCGCGCAGGATGGGAAATTACTAGGCAGACATGGCCACGATTGTTCAAAAATTTGGCGGCACCTCGGTGGGGAGTCCGGAGCGGATTCGCCGGGTGGCGGAGCGCGTGCTGGAGACGCAGCGCGAGGGGAACCGGGTGGTGGTGGTGGTATCGGCGATGAGTGGGGTGACGGATGGGTTGTTGAAGTTGGCGCGGGAGGTTTCGGAGGAGCCGACGGAGCGGGAGTTAGACGTGCTGTTAGCCACGGGGGAGCAGACGACGATTGCTTTAGCGGCGATGGCGATCAATGCGCTGGGGGGCAAGGCGGCTTCGCTGACGGGAGCGCAGGCGGGGATTGTGACGGATGGGGTGCACACCAAGGCGCGGATCAGCGCGGTGGCGCCGGACGAGGTGAACCGCTTGCTCGACGAGGGTCACATTGTGATTGTGGCGGGCTTTCAAGGTGGGGCGGCGGATGGGCGCATCACTACGCTGGGGCGCGGGGGGAGCGACCTCACGGCGATAGCCCTAGCGGCGGCGCTGCGGGCGGATCTTTGTCAGATTTACACGGATGTGGATGGGGTCTACACCTGCGATCCGCGGGTGGTGGGGGACGCCCGGAAGATTCCGGTGATCAGCTATGAAGAAATGCTAGAGATGGCCAGCAGCGGCAGCAAAGTGATGCAGAGCCGCAGCGTGGAATACGCTAGCAAGTTTGGGGTTCCGTTTGAAGTGCGCAACAGCATGAATTGCAACCCCGGCACCCTCGTTACTCAAGAAACCATGAACATGGAATCAGTTGTCATCCGCGGAATCAGCCTGGAGCGGGACCAGGCCAAGATCACGATTACGTCGATTCCGGACCAACCGGGGTATGCGGCGCGGGTGTTTGAGACGATTGGGAAGACGGACATCAACATTGACATGATCATCCAGAACACGGGTCGGGATGGGTTGGCGCGGATTTCGTTTACGCTGCACAAGGGCAACTTAAAGAAGGCCTGCGACGCTTTGGCGCCGGTGTTGGCGGAGATTGGGCCGGACGTGGAATTGGAGCCGCGGGATGGGGTGGCGAAGGTGAGTGCGGTGGGGATTGGGATGAGGAGTCACAGCGGGGTGGCGGCGACGATGTTTACGGCTTTGGGGGCGGCGGGGATTAACATTGACATGATTTCGACTTCGGAGATCAAGATTGCGGTGATTGTGGATGAAAAGCAGGGCGAGGAAGCTTGCCGGGTGGCGCATCAGGCTTTTAAATTGCACGAAGTGGTGGCATAAGGGGGGCGGACCGGAGCGCCTCCGGGGGCCGCGTCTTGTATGTACGATCTTTTTATGAACTGTCGAATTCCCGCCTGGATCAAAACCGCTGCGGTGGTGTTGGGGGCGGCTGCCTCCGCGTTGGGCGAGGGAGCGGTGCCTCCGAAGGCGGTGCCGCTTGAGCTTGCCGATGGGCAGGGGAACTATGCGCCGCTGCCGCCTAAGGAGGATGTGGCGGCCAATCTGCGGCTGCAGATTTACCTTGATGAAAACAACTTTGGGCCGGGCTATCTGGACGGCAAGATTGGGGAATACGGGAAGAAGGCGGCTTCGGTTTATAACCAGATCAAGGGGATACCGGTGGGCAATTACCACGCCTTGATTGAGGCCTCGGGGCGGCGGGTGCCGGAGATTTACACCAGCTATACCATCAAAGAGGGCGACCTCGCCTTTATCACTCCGGAGATGCCGAGCAAGCCGCCGGAGCAGGCCAAGACCAAGTATTTGGGGTATCGCAATTTGTTGGAATTTGCGGCGGAGCGGTTTCATACGAGCGACGAGTTCCTCCAGCAGATCAACGGGCAAAACCTCTACGGGCTCAAAGTCGGCAGCGCCATCAAGGTGCCTAACGTGACGCCGTTCGCCTTGGAAAACTGGCCCAAGCATGTCCAATACAAGGCCGAGCAACCCGTAGCCAGCCACGCGGTAGTGGTCGACATCCGGGCGCGGGTGGCGATCTTTTTTGACGCCAACAATCAGCCGATCGCGAGCTTTCCGATCACGCCGGGGCGGCCCAAGTTCATTCAGTTTGGGGAATGGAAGGTCACGAACATGGTGAGCACGCCGACCTTCCGCTGGGACGAGTCCATGCTGGAGCAGGGCAAGCGCAGCGACACCTTCTACGAGCTTCCGCTCGGTCCGAACAATCCGGTGGGAGTGATGTGGTGTGGCACGAGTCGGAGTGGGATTGGCCTACACGGCACGCCCAGTCCGCATACGATTGGGCGGGCGGAGAGTCACGGGTGCATTCGGCTAGCGAACTGGGATGCGGTGCGGCTGCCCAGCTTACTGCGGCCGGGGTCGCGGGTGGTGATTCGCTGAGGGCACCGGGCATTTCCCGATCTCCTTCTGCCTTGCTTCTGAGGGGGGTGACTTCTAATTTCGCGGGGTACCCGAGATTTCCTTCCTGATGAAAATCGTCTTTAATTTCCTCATCGTCGCCCTGGTGGCGTTGGCCGGTTGGTATGTTGAGCCGGACCTGGTCAAGGGTTTGGAGGCGCGGAAGGCGAAGGCGAAGGCGAAGCACGATGCGGAGATTGCGGCGGCGGTGCGGCAGGCGACGGGGGGCAGTGGGACGGCGGCGGTCGTGGAGACGCCAGCGGCCAGTGCGGCGCAGCAGTTGGCGCAGGCGATGAGGCGCCCTGTGGGGGGCGGGGCGGGGCGGCCGGCGGTGTTGCCGGGGGAGGCGGCGCGGCCGACGCGGCCGGGGGAGGCGGCCCCTGCGGCAGTGGCGGCGGCGGCGGGGGATGAGATCGAAGTGCGTTATCCGCTGCCGACGTTCAAAGCGATCAGCGAGATTACGAAGGATTGGTCGAGCATTCCGAGCCGGGCCTTTCCGCGGACGGTGAAGACCTTGGTGGCGGTGAATTTGGAGGGCCCGAATGGCAAGGTGCCGCTGCCGGAGAAATCGGAGGCGCTGGCGGTGGGGATGACGCAGGGCATGTTGGTGTTGATGAAGAGTCGGGAGGACCCGGCGCGCAGTTTGGTGCCGCTGGCCAATACCGACCTCAAGGAGACCTTGACGGCGCTGTTTGAAAAATACAAAAAGTACAAGACGGACCAAGTCATGGGGCAGCGGGAGCGGGCGCGCAGTTTGAAGGCGCGGGCCAATGGGGCCAGCGAAGCGGAAATGGCGGCGGCGGGGCCGAAGCCGAGTGTGGCGGCGTCTGGGGGCGCCATCAACGCGATGGTGCAAAGCCTGCGCGACAAGCAAATTAAGGAGACCACGGAAGACCGGATCATTTCCTGGGGGGAGTTGAACGTGGAGCAGGTCAATGGGGGGAGCTATTGGACGGGCACGATCCAGTGCACCGTGGACAACGCTATTTTCGGTCCTACGCCGACGGAGTTGATGGCGTTGATTCGCGACGACAAGGTGGTGAAGTGGCTCTACTCTGGGTCCAAGGAAGAGGTGCAGTGAGGTGTCCTTAGGGGCAAGCAAATGGGGGTCGGGGCTAAATCGCCCTGGATTTTTCCTAAAGTAACCTTAAATTTTATCCATTATTCTCCATTCTATGCTCAAGGCTCTTTTTTTCACTGTGCTGGCCATTGGGTTGGCGGCGGCGTATTTTCTGACGACGAGTCAGGCGGAACCCCTGGCACAAGGGGCCAAGGCCCCGACGGACCCGGTGTTGGACCAGGACGGCCAGCCCTTTGACCTGGCGGCGGCCTATCAAAAGGGTTTGACGCTGGTTTACTTTTATCCGAAGGCGGACACGCCTGGCTGCACCAAGCAGGCGTGCAGTCTGCGCGACGAGAACGAGAAGATTGTGGCGGCGGGGATTCACATCATTGGGGTGAGCATGGACAAGCCGGAGGCGCAGAAGGCCTTCCAGGAGAAGTACAAATTGAATTTTCCGCTGCTGGCCGATCACGATGGCAAAATTGTGGCTGGCTTTGGGGTGCCGACGATGCGGCTTGGCTTCAGCAAGCGGCAGAGTTTTTTGGTGAAGGGCGGGGTGATTGTGTGGAGCGACCCGGATGTTTCGCCGGCGACGCACACGGCCAAGGTGCTGGAGGCGGCGGCCAAGTTGAAGTGAGGCCGGGAGAAGGCTGAGATGTTGCGGCCCCGCTGCGCCTGATGGCGCGGCGGGGCTTTGGCTTTTTAGGGAGGGGGGAAGGGTAAGGGGGGTGGAAAATCCGCCTTTCCTGTGAAATCCGTGGTTTCCCCGCTTCGGGGACCACTCTAAAATGCGTGCTTTCCCTTTTCTCGAACGCCCTCTGTACCTGATTACCGCCCATGTTGACCGCCGCCCAGATCCGCCAGTCCTTTCTTGATTTCTTCAAGTCGAAGCAGCACACCATTGTGGCTTCGGCCAGCTTGATGCCGGACAGTCCTAACTTGCTGTTTACGAATGCGGGGATGAACCAGTTTGTCCCGATTTTTTTGGGTCAGATTGAGTGTCCCTACCGGCCGGGGCGGGCGGCGGACACGCAGAAGTGCATTCGGGCGGGGGGCAAGCACAACGATCTGGACGATGTTGGGTTGGACACCTATCACCACACGTTTTTTGAGATGTTGGGGAACTGGTCGTTTGGTGACTACTTTAAGAAGGAGGCGATTGGCTGGGCTTGGGAGCTGATCATTGAGGTGTGGAAATTCCCGGCGGAGCGGGTGTATGCGACCATTTATCAGCCTGACAAGGCGAAGGGGGATCCGGCGGACCGGGACCAGGAGGCCTGGGAGCTCTGGGCGGAGAAATTCCGCGGGGTGGGGCTGGATCCGGAGATTCACATCGTCAATGGGAACAAGAAGGACAACTTTTGGATGATGGGCGACACGGGTCCCTGCGGGCCGTGCACGGAAATTCACGTCGACTTGACTCCGGGGGCGGTGCGCACCGATGAGGCGCGGCAGAGGGCGGGGGCCTTGCTGGTGAATGGGCCCGACGCCCGCTGCATTGAGATCTGGAATAACGTTTTTATTCAATACAACGCCAACCCGGACGGCAGCTTCGTGCCGCTGCCGGCGCAGCACGTCGATACCGGGATGGGCTTTGAGCGGGTCGTTTCCATCATTCACGGGACGGAAAACTTCACCACGTTTGAGTATTCCGATAGGATATCGAATTACGACACGGACGTTTTTCGTCCGCTGTTTGCGGAGATCGAAAAGTTGACGGAACAGGCGGGAGCGCCCAAGCAGTATCGGAGCACCCTGCCAGCGGCGGGCAGCACGGGGTCCACGGAGCAGGAGAAGATCGACATCGCTTTTCGGGTCGTCGCGGATCACATTCGCACCTTGGGTTTTGCCATCGCGGATGGGATTCAGCCGGGGAACAGCGACCGGAACTACGTGTTGCGCCGCATTTTGCGCCGGGCGGTGAAATAC
>CALQKQ020000067.1 GCA_943331195.2 Akkermansia muciniphila
GCGGCGCTGCCCCCGGCGGGAGCGGCGCCGCCGGAGCCGGATCCGCAGTGGCAAGCACCACGGCGGTCAGCAAAGTCCGCGCCGCCAGCAAAGTCCGCGCCGTCGCGGCAACGGGGGCCGCAGCGCGGGCCGCAGCGCGGGCCGCAGCGGGGGCCGCCGTTGGTGCCGGGCGCGGGAAGTGGGAAGCGCGCGAGAAAAACATAACTGCAGGGGTAGAAACGCCCGGCACTGTAGTCGCCCGGCTGCCTTCCCGCAAAACGCTAGATGCCAGAAGAGTGATAGGCACCTAGCCTATCTACCCTGAGCGGCTCAGAGCCGGAATCCCAGGGTGGTATTGAGGATGGGGGCCCGGCTGGCTTGGATGCGGGTGCGCAGCTTGCGCCAGAGGTTGCGCATCCGGGAGCTCCCGGCGACGATGGGGGCTGGGGCGGGAGGGGCTGGGGGGAGGCCGAGGCGCCGCCGCACGGCGGCGAGAAAGAGGGCGGCCTGGCGCGGGTCGAGCAAATCGTTGAATTCGACTAAGATGGGCTCGTGGTCTTTCCAGAATCGCAGTTGTTGTTGGTGCTGCTGGAGGATGTCGGCCTCGGTGAGGGGGTAGCCCCAGCGGGCCATGGATTTCCGGATGTTGGCGGGGGAGCGCACGGGGATGATGACGAGTCCGCGATGGGCGAGTTGGTGGAGGGCTTGGGCGGACTCCTCGTCGAAGGGGCGCTGGGCGATGTGGGTCTTCACTAAGCTGCTGCCCACCGCCTGAAGGGCCAGGGGGGAAAAGCCTTCGTAGAGGTAGGCGTCGAAGTCGAGGTAGAGGGGCTCTTGGCGGTAACCGGCGAGGTTATTCAGGAGCAAATCGATGGCCAAGTGCGTGCCGCTGCGCATGAGGGAGGAGACGACGATGGGCGGAAGGGGGCCGGTGGGGAGGGGCCCGGGCGGGCAGACGATGCCGGGGGAGGCGTGGGGAAAGAGGGCAGCGCCGAGGTTTTGCAGTTTGTGCCGCAGGGAATAGGCCAAGGATTCGGCGGGAGGGCGGATGGGCACGATGTGGCGGCCGACGCCGAAGGCCTCGGGCACGCGCTCGCTGCGGCTGAAAGGGGCTGAAGCATTCCAATCGGCGACAGGGCCCCCTTTGGAAGTCGAGGCGGCGGCTGAGATTTGGGGGGAGGCTTGAGGCATGACTGTGGAGGGGAGGGAACCTCTCATGCATGTAGACGAAAACGACACCTGGGAGTTACATCAATCTAAGCATAAGCATAAGGCTAGGTTATCCCTGGGGCCCTGCCCTTTTTCGGAACTGTCCATGGGCTGGAAGAGGGGCGCGGCGTGCCGACGGCGTGCCGCGCTGGCCGGGGCGGCTCAGTGGAGCAGAAAGCAGCCGATTCCCAGGGCGGTGGGGGGCAAGGCGGCGAGCAGGAGGGCCAGGGCGCTGACTTGGCCGCCGAAATGGGGTTGGAGAATGCCCTGCCCGGCAGGGTTGGGGGCGTTGGCGATGACGGTGAGGCCGCCCCCGGCGACGGCCCCGGCCATGAGGGCGTATTTGAGGGATTCACTCAGATCGGGGACCTGGCTTCCCAGGAAGGTGATGAGGGCATTGTCGTTGAAGGCAGTCAGGGCGGCGGCCGACAGCAGCAGGGCGGTTTCCCCTAGGCCACTGGCGAGGATTGGCTCCAGCCACCAGCCTTGGCAGCGGCCGTGGATGACTAATCCGGCGAGGAAGAAGCCCACCAGGAGGGGACCGCGCAGCTGCAGGGGATTTTGGTGGTGTGCGGTGGCCTGCATGAAGCCGAGGAAGAAGAGGAATCCGCCCCCGTAGAGGGGAGGGTAGTGGCTTGTCAGCACTGTCCAGGCGAGGACGGCCAGGTGCACCAGGGTCACGGGGAGGGGAATGGCGTCCTCGCGGCGGTGCCAGCAAAGGGCTTGGTCCTCGGCGTCCACGGCGGGGTTGGCGCCGGGGAGGTGGCGGTGGTCGAGGGCCTGCAACTGGCGCCGGAAGAGGAAAAAGTAGAGGCCCGTGGAGCCGGCGATGGCCAGGATCGCGCGCCAGCCGAAGTGGCTGAACATGAAGGCGGTGGACCAGTTCCATGGAGCGGCGACCATGAGGACTGGGGGAGCGGCAAAGTTCGTCAAGACGCCGCCGATGGAGATATTGACAAAGAGGAGGCCGAGGGTGGCGTAGGCCAGGGCTTTGCCGGGATGTGCGGCGTAGAAGCGGCGGGCCAGCAGCAGGGCGGCGATGGTCATGGCGGCGGGTTCGGTGATCAGGGAGCCCAAGAGGGGCGCCAGCAGCAGCACGCTGAGCCACCAGGCGGCGGGGGATCCTCCGCCGCAGCGCTGGGCCACGGCGGCGAGGGCGTGCTCGGCGAAGCGCACCACGGGCCGGGAGGCGCTGATGGTCATGATGGCGACCACGAAGAGCGGTTCGCGAAAATCGCAGTCCACCCCGACGAAGTCGCGCACCTCGGTCCAGCCGAAGTAGCCCAGGGCGGCCCCGAGCAGTGGGAGGGCCCAGATCATGAAAACGACCTCCACTTCCCCCAAGTAGTGCAGGAGGGTGGCGGGGAAGGAGACCGGGTCTGGGGCCTGGGAGGGGCGGGCGGCGGGGGCGCGGTGGAGTTGCTGGTGGTGACGAGCTTCGAGGCGCCGCCCCCAGCGGGCGAAGGTGCTGGCGAGGAAGGTGTGGAGGATGGCTCCGAGAAAAAGGGCGCTGGCCACGGCGTTGAAGGGTTCGGCCTGGGCGCGGGAGGCGATCCGCTGACGCGGCGGCAGGGCGGCGTCCCCATAGCTGGACAGGGGGCGGGGAAAGCGGGCCAGCTGGGCGGGCTCGGCGGAAAGGGCGGGTGCGGGAGAGCTAGCGTCGGCGGGGGACAGCAGGCCGAGGAGGAGCAGGAGCAAGAGGCGCGGCAGCATAGGGGCCCAGGGGCTCCGTGCCTTAGGGGGCAAAGCAGGCCGATGCACGCGGAATTTCCTTGCCAGGGGCGGCCTTAGGCTCCCAGAGTGCCCCCCCTATGTCCCACTTTAAGCCCTCCTTTTTTCTCCGCGCCGCACTCCTCTTGGCCACCTTCCCAGCCGTGGCGCCAGCGGAGCCAGGGGCGGCACCAGCGGAGGGGGCGACGGCCCTCGCAAGTCCTGTGGTGGCCGTGGCGGACATGACTGCGGCGGCCCGCAATCTGCTCGCGGCGCTCGATGAAACCCAGCGTGCCAAAGCGGTTTTTTCTCTGACGGCGGATGAGCGCCAAAACTGGCATTTTGTTCCCTTGGATCGCCAGGGCATCACCTTGGGCGAGCTCCGCCCCGAGCAGGACCACCTTGTTTATGGCCTCCTCGGCTCCGCCCTCAGCGCTGAAGGCTGGCGCAAGACGACCACCATCATGAGCTTGGAAAAAGTCCTCTTCGACCTGGAAAACAGTTCGCCCAAGCGGAACCCCGAAAAATACTATCTTGCCATCTTTGGCGAGCCCAAAGCCGGCCAGGCCTGGGGTTGGCGCTTTGAGGGCCACCATCTTTCCCTCAACTTCACCATCGCCGCCGACGCCACCGTGTCCCTCACTCCGAGCTTTCTTGGCGCCAACCCTGGCGAAGTCAAAGATGGCCCCCGGGCCGGCCTGCGCGCGCTCGCTTCCGAGGAAGATCTGGCCTTAGACCTCGTCCGCAGCCTGACCCCAGATCAGCAAAAAGCCGCCATCGTCCCCGGCGAGGCCCCTGCCGAACTCCTCACCGCCCAGGAAGTCCGCGTCCAGCCCCTCGCGCCCGCCGGCATCCCCGCCAGCGCCCTCAACGACGCCCAGCGCGCCCAACTCTGGCAGATCATCGAAGAATACGTCGACCGCTATCGCCCCGACCTCACCGCCGCCGCCAAAGCCTCCCTCCACCGCGATGGCGGCAAGCTCAGCTTCGCTTGGATGGGCAGCACCGCCACCGGCGAGGGCCACTACTACCGCATTCAGTCGCCCCAATTCCTCTTCGAATACGACAATACGCAAAACAACGCCCGCCATCCCCATGCCGTTTGGCGCGACTTCAACGGCGACTTCGGTGCCGATCTCCTCAAAGACCACTACCAAAAGAATCACTCCGCTAAGTGATTTTTTAATGTTTCTCTCACCCTCCTTCTGATAAGGCATTACTTTGTGCCTACAGGTCGCGCTTCGTCCCCGCGCCCCAGCCCTCGGCCTCCACTCCACCAACGTCCCTTTGCGTTATGAAAAAGCTGATTCTTCCTTTGCTCGCCCTCTGCCTGGCGCCGATTGGCGGACAGGCGGCCCTCCGGATCAACGAGGTGCATTACAACGTGGAGGGACCGGATGAAAACTACGAATTCATCGAGCTCAAAAGCACCACGGGCGGGGTGGAGTCCTGCGCGGGGCTGTCGCTGGTCCTCATCAACAACGCCCTCTCCGATGGCGGCGTGCGGCTCAACCCAGGGGAAATCCTTGAAGTGCTCAATCTGAGCGACCTCTCCACGGGCAGCAATGGCCTGCTCCTCCTCGGCAATAACTACACCGAATCCCCCCCGGGGGGGCCCTGGTCCGGCGCCATTGATCCCGCCACCGCCCTGGGCGACCCGGCGGGGCTGGGCGACTCCGACATCAAGACCAATACCGGCTTCACCCTCCTCTTGATCCGCAACTTCGATGCCGTCAACGGGACCAAGGGCCTCGATATCGACCAGGACATCATCTCCGGAGCCGGCATCAGCACGGGGAACGGCACCATCGACTGGAATCAGGCCAGCCCTCCGGCCGGGTCCGTGCCTCGGCTCTGGGCCGATGCCGACGTCATCGACAGCATTGGGGTGCGCGACTACTTGGACACGGGCGATCCCGTGGATGCCGCCGCCATTGGGAACCGCAATCCCTATGTGCCCACCGCCGCTAACATCAACACCACCTGGACTTCGAGCGATTTGGGCGCGCGCGATCCTGACACCTTTGCCCGCCAGCTGGGCAACAACACCGCGAGCAACGCGCTTTCCTACTACGGGGGGAAAATGAACAACAACAACCCCACGCCCACGGACGTCCTCTACCGCACCAACCGCACCTTCGGCCCAGGAAAAATGCTGGGGCAAGTCACCCCCGGCCGCGCCAACCTCGCTACGACCCTAACAACCACCGACTTCCGCATCAACGAAGTCTCGCTCAATCCCAGTGGCTCGAGCAGCGCCGACGACCGCTATCAATACATTGAAATCGCCAACGTCGATGGCCAATCGCGCAGCCTGAGCGGCTACTGGCTGATCCTCTTGGACAGCTACGATGGCAGCGGCAACGCCAACGACAGCAGCCCTGGAGTCGGGACGATTTTGGAGGAATGGAATCTCTCGGACTTTGCCACTGGTTCCAATGGCCTGCTCCTCCTCGGGGATGGCTTTTCCCCGGCCTACACGCCCTTCGAAGACGCGGTTTCGCCGCAAACCGCCGTGGGCGACCCCGTCGCCAAAAATGGCCCCCCCGCCTCATCGGGCTGGGGTCTTGGCGACCTCCGCTTCAAAGATGGCCACACCCTCTTGCTCGTCAAAGGCTACAGCCCGCCCACCATCCGCGACCTCGATGCCACCCCGCAAGATGGGGTGCTCGACAGCACGCCTTGGACCAGTCTTTCCGACCAAGTCGGCTTCACCCAAGTCGCCAAAACGACCATCGGTCGCACGTACGCCGCGGTGGACCTCCGCGCTGGGATGGCGCCCACCGCCGTGCCCGACAACCTCTCCCGCAAGCTGGGTACCTTTGTCAATGCCACCGCCTCCTGGTATGGCGGCAGCTTCCCCGGCGGCTCCTCCCCCATGACCCTCGGCTTTGGGGTCTCCACGCCAGCGCTTCCCACTGATTCCTTTGCCGCCACCTGGTTCGGCGGATTCCGCGGCGCCGCCACCCCCGGCCAGCCGAATCTCGCCGCCTCGGTGAATCCAGTAGCCCCGCCCCTCGCCGCTTCCATCCGCCTCAACGAGGTGATGATCAACCCCACGAACGACATCACCACCGACGATGACAAGTCCAATGAATACCTCGAACTCGCCAGCACCAACCAAGGCCTCGCCTACCTCGATGGTCTCTGGGTGCTCGTAGTCGACCTCAACGGCACCGTCGGCAACATCCAGACCGGTTTTCCGCTCAATGGCTACACCACGGGCACCAACGGCCTCGTGCTGCTCGGCGACGGCTACGACAACACCAACGCCCTCTACGTCTTCAACGAAGGCACCTTACCTCCCCACACCGCCGCCTTCGACCCTCCCATCGGCTTGGAAGAAAACGAATTCCCCAACAACGGCAGCGCCATCCTCCTCGTCCGCGGCATCAAAGGCCCCATCAGCCTCAACGCCAACGGCAAGCCCATCGGCGACCTCGATCCCGAAAATGACGGCGTCCTCCTCGCCCCCTCCGCCTACACCGATGAACTCGTCGACAGCATCGTCATCAACGGGGTCAACCCCGGGGCCAGCTACGGCTGGATCGACTCCACCGCCTTCATGCCCCACCACGTGGCCCGGCAGCCCGGCAACTTCGCCGCCAACAGCGCCGCCTCCTGGTATTATGGACAAATCCCCCAGGCCGCCCAGCCCGCGCCCTTGACCACCTACAGCGGCAGCTTCGGCGGACCCTTCCAAGGGGCGGCCTCCCCCGGCCGGGCCAACCATGGCGCCACCCCAGGCCCCGTGAACGTCGGCGACGTCGTCTTCAACGAAATCCACTTCAATCCCGCCGGCACCGACAGCAACTTCGAGTTTCTCGAACTGCTCTCCAGCAACGGCGCCTCCCGCAGCCTCAACGGATACTCCATCCTCGCCATCGATAACCAAACCAGCAACACCGGCGGCATCCGCCACGCCTGGAGCCTCGACGGCATGTCCACCGGCACCAACGGCCTCTTCGTCCTGGGCAATCGCTATCCCATCGCCGACCAGAACCCATGGCAAAGCGTGATGCGCTCCCAGACCCGCACCGGCGATCCTCCCGGCCGCGAAGGCCTCGCCTCCAGCTTCAGCGATGCCGTCCTCGGCAGCGAGACCGACAACCTCAACGTCACCTTCCTCCTCGTGCGGAACTTCAACCGCTACATCGACTACGACCTCGACGACAAAACTCCCAACGCCCCTAGCCCCCTTCCCAACCCCGATCCAGGCCCGCCCTACGACAGCCCCGGCGACGGCATCTTCGACGCCTTCCCCTGGAGCGGCGGATCCTCCGGCATCCACGACAGCGTCATGCTGCGCAGCTACGCCCCCCTCGTCCCCGCCCCCGTGGTGCCCATCGCCCCCTACCCCAACGATGGTTGGACCTATGGCCTAGCCAACCTCACCGCCGCCCTCTTCCCCGCCCCAGCCTCCTTCTTCTACCACGTGGAATCCGTGGCCCGCTTCCAAGGAGAAAAGGGCCCCAACGACCCGAACGCCTGGTATGGCGGCGACCTCAAAGGTGGCGCTTCCGGCAACGTCGGCGACGCCGAGGACTACCTCACCAGCGCGCAAGACCCCACCCACGCCCCTCGCCCCGCAGGCTTCTGGGGCCGCGTCACCCCCGGCCAGCCCAACCTCATGCGCAGCGCCAACGACGACCTCGACGGCGACGGCCTTCCCAATCTCATCGAACAGGCCTTCAACAGCAATCCAGCCAGCGCAGCTTCTGCGGGCCCCCTCCCTGCCCCCCTCATCATCTCCGAGGGCGGCCAATCCTACCTCGGGCTCTCCTACACTCGCCTGCGCAACGGCAGCGGATCGCCCTACGCGGCCGAGGCCTACCTCTACGACGCCCAAACCTCGCCCGACCTCCTCAACTGGACCACCGACCCCGCCTCCGGCCCCACCGCCCTGGTCCCCGTCGGCAATCCCGTCACCTGGCCGGACGGCGTCACCGAAACCGCCACCCTGCGCCTCCCTACCCCCCTGGCCAGCCCCCTGGGCCGACAATACATCCGCCTCCGCGTCACCCGCCGCTGAGGCATCCCCAACGCCCCAACGCAAAAAGGCCCGTCCTTTCCCGGACGGGCCTTTTTCGTGCTGGTCTCCACCAAGCCTTGCGCGCACCGCGTCGGCTCAGGGGGCGCGGCCGCGCCACAGTTTCTTGCAGGGATGCAACACCCAACTCCCCGCCACCGTCCGCGCGGCCACTTCCGCCCCCCGCTCGCCCAGGGGGGCCAAATCCTCCTCCCATTCTGGCAAACCACGCACTCGCAGCCCCAGGTGGTGCGCCGTCGTCGGCATCGCCACTTCCAAATAAACCGGAAACGGTTCCGCCGCCAGCGCCGTCGCCGCGAACGCTTCCCACGTCCACCACGTCAGGCAACCCAGCATCATCAGCACCACGTCCCGATCCGACCGCACCGTCCCCTCCAGCCACGACGGGAACGCCGGGTTTCCCTGGTGCGCCAGATAATGGGGATGACTTGTCCCGTCCACGCGCCTCAAGTGCGCCCCCAGCACATCCGCCCCCTCCTCCGCGCCGCGCCGATTCAAATAGTCTACCAATCCAGCGCGCAACGGCGCCACATCGCACTCCACCATCACCACCCGATTCACGCCCCGCCCCCGCAGCACTTCTACCAGCGCCTGCATCAGCCCCCGATACGACTGCCGCTCCCGCTGGTGATCCCGCGTGCGCAGTCGGGGATCTCCGATCCACGTCCGCAGCGGCCAGGTCACCTCCGCAAAGCTGTCCTCCGATCCCCCGTAGGCGATCTGCACTTCCGCTTTAGGATTGAGGCGCTGCCAGTCCGCCGCCATCGCCGCCACTTCCGCTGGCGTCTGGTGTGTAATCAACACAATGCTGCTTTTCAACATGAGGAAAATCCGGAGGAGGATGCGTGGCGAAGGCCAAATCTTGGGCCCAATAAACCTCGCTCATTTGCGGCAAAAAATACGGCCGCACCGCCAGCCCATCCAGCCCAATCAGGCGCAGCCCTCCCTTCCAGCGCACCACCACCACCCGACCCACCACTTCGCCGCTGCGCTGATCCACCACATTCACCCCGAAAAGGAACCGCAGCGCCCGCAAACCACAGCGTTTCAGGATCGATTTCATGGCCGGTAAATCGGGCTGCCTTCCAGCTTCAAATCCCCATCGTCCATCACCCAGCGCCCCTCCTCAATCCGCCATCCCGCCCCCCGTCCCGCCGTTCGCCGCACGTCAAACGCCACCATCTCCTCCACCATCGACCCAAACGCGTGTTCCGGTTCCCACCCCGTCTCCGCGCGCAAGCGGCCGCTATTGCCCACCAGCGGCACCGCCTCCGCCGGACGCCAAAACTCCGGCACCGCCAGCACATGCTTCGCATAATCCAGCCCCACCGCCGCAAACGCCACCCGACAAAACTCCCGCACCGTCCGCCCTTCCCCCGTGGCAATCACCCGATCCTCGCGGCAGTCCGACTGCATCATCAAATGCATCGCCCGCACATAATCCCCCGCGTGCCCCCAATCCCG
This sequence comes from Akkermansia muciniphila, assembly GCA_943331195.2. GTDB lineage: Bacteria > Verrucomicrobiota > Verrucomicrobiia > Verrucomicrobiales > V1-33 > CAIZWU01. The sequence goes on from CALQKQ020000067.1 coordinate 9,413, forward strand.
AATGACATCCAGATTGCCCAACATCAATTGCGCCTGCTGCCCCGCCGCAATCCGCGCCGCCGCCAGGGTAATCTTCCGCGTCACAAAGCGCTCCGGCCGCAGGGTGCTTTCGTGATTGTACAAAATGCCAATGCGCACAAAAAGCCCGGTGGCGCGGTATTCTCCCGCCAGCGGATGCAGCAGCGCCTTAGTTGCTCCATAAAGCGAAGCCGGGGCCCGCACCGTGCTCTCGTCCTGAGGCGAGACCAAGGGGTCTCCAAAAGCCACCGCGCTGCCCGCCAAAAAAACCTTGGCCCGGGGCACCACCTGTTGCGCCCCTTCCAAGAGCCGCGCCGTCAACATCACATTGCTCTCCAGCAACCGCACCGCCCCCTCCCGCGGCATCCCCGCGAAACTGTCCCCACCCAAATGGTAAATTTCATCCGGCTGCCACCGCCCCAAGCCCTCCGCCCAACCCTCCACTTCCGGCACCACCTCCCGCTCCACTCCCAGCGGCACCGCCCGATCCATCCCCCGCACCAAGCCCGTCACCCGGTACCCTAACTTCAGTAAATGCCGCCCCAACAGCACGCCATCCTGCCCGTTCGCTCCAGTAATAAGGGCCCTCTTCTGCATAACTCGGCGGCGAGCACCCTCCCCCTGCCAGGAAGGGCGCTCTCTATAGATCGTCGGCGGCAACTTTCATCCTATGCGAGCGCAGCCATGTGCTTGTCCCGCTCTGCCAACTCAAGATCAGACTCCACCATGATCCGCACTAACTCCTTGAACTTCACCTTCGGCACCCAGCCCAACTGCTTGGCGGCCTTCGCCGAATCCCCAATCAAGAGCTCCACCTCCGCCGGGCGCTCAAACGAAGCATCGTATTGCACGTGCTCCTCCCAATTGAGCCCCGCCATGGTGAATGCCTCCACCACAAACTCCTTCACGGAATGCGTCTCCCCCGTCGCCACCACATAGTCGTCAGGAGTCTCCTGCTGCAACATCAGCCACATCATCTCCACATACTCCTTGGCATAGCCCCAATCCCGCTTGGAATCTAAATTGCCTAACACCAACTGCTTCTGCAGCCCGTGCTTGATCCGCCCCACCGCCCGCGTGATCTTCCGCGTCACAAAGGTCTCCCCCCGCCGCGGGGATTCGTGGTTGAATAAAATCCCACTCGACCCGTGCAAGCCATACGACTCCCGATAATTGATCGTGATCCAATGGCTATACAACTTGGCGCAAGCATAGGGGCTGCGCGGCCAAAATGGCGTCGTCTCCACCTGCGGCACCGCCTGCACCAGTCCAAACATCTCCGAGGAAGAAGCCTGGTAAAAACGCGCCTTCCCAATCAACCCCGTAATCCGGATCGCCTCCAGCAAGCGCTGCGTCCCTGTGCCCGTCACGTCCGCCGTGAACTCCGGCTCATCAAAGGAAACCCTCACGTGGCTCTGCGCCGCCAAATTGTAAATCTCATCCGGCTGAATCTCCTGCAGCAGGCGCACCAAGTTCGTCCCCTCCCCCAAGTCGCCATAATGCAGCTTGATCGCCGCCCGCGCCGCCGGATCCGCCATGATCGGGTCGATGCGCTCCCGCACCATCGAAGAAGTCCGCCGTACCAAACCGTGCACTTCATACCCCTTCCCCACCAAAAGCTCGGCAAGGTAAGATCCATCCTGACCAGTGATTCCTGTAATAAATGCTTTTTTCATGTGCTATGTTATTCGAAAATATGGGCCGCAGCTCGGAGCGCGCGGTCAACTCAAAACTCAAAACTTAAGATCTCATCCCTTCCTCTCGCGGCTCCGTCAATCGCAGAACCACCCGCGCCCCGCCCCTGCGGGACTGATTGACAGAACGCCTTCGTCCCTAGAAGAAGTATCCCCATGCCCCGCCCCCCCCGCATCCTGATTCTGGCCCAAACCCCGCCCCCCACCCACGGGCAAAGCGTCATGGTCGGA
>CALQKQ020000068.1 GCA_943331195.2 Akkermansia muciniphila
CAAGGAGGCACTCGCCCTCGCCTTGCAGCATGACGTGCAAGCGGTTGATCGCGGCGCCGGAACTGTTGTCGATGACGCCAGTCGCTTCCACCGCGACCCATTCCGCTCCCTTGGAAATGGCGCTGTCAGCCCAGTTGGCAGCCCGTCGGCCGTCGCTTTGCAAATCTTTCAATTCCAAACTCGACCCGCCGCCATCGCTCCACCGCCCCCAGCGCCCGGCCGTGCCGTAGGTGACTTCATCGACCACAACAAAGGCGCTGGCCTCAGGATTCTGCGGTTTTTCCAGGCGGAGGCGCTCGCCCGTGCTGCTGTTTAATTTGCCCGAAAAGGCATCGACCGCGAGGCTAGCGCCAGGGGCGAGTTGGGTTCCGGCGGGGAAATCATAACTGATTCCTCCGCGGAGGCGCCATCCGCTCAGCTCAAGCGCGGCCGCGCTGGGATTGGCAATTTCCACAAAGGGAAGCTGCCGACTGCCCGTAGGTGGGTGGTAAAAAATCTCCGAGATGACGGCTTCGCGCCGCGCGCGGGGAGCGTTAGCGGCTCCGGGGGAACTGCCCTGAAGCACCGCGATGTCGGGGGCCCCATCCGGATAGCGCCCCGCCGACCAGAGCGCCTGCTGGGCCGCATAGCGAAAGGCATCCAGCACCCGCCCCGGGGCCCCCGCCAAGCCGGGAGCGCGAAAATAGAGGGTGTCGCCGCCCGCCTTCAACGCGAAGCCGAGCGCTTCGGAGCCCACGCTCAGCCAGGCACCTGCAGCTAAGCTAGTGCCCGCAGGAAAGGTGAATTTGACGGTGTCGCGGTCATCGCTGAGCGCGCAGCCGGAGAGGTCCACCGAAGCTTCGCTGTAGTTGTAGAGTTCCAGGTAGTTCTTCGCAAGCTCCGCGCTAGCGAGGACTTCGTTGATGACGACAGCGCGGTAGGGGTCCAGCAACGCAGGCTCTGCGGTGCCAGGGCTGCCGTCGAGGTTCATGCTGATCTGCCAAGCGCGCGGGTCCTTCATGCCAAAGCTAGGGCGCGCCAAGACCAGGGAATGTCCGGCCCCATCGGCGGCGGCGGGCCAGGGCTGGTCGGCGCTATAGTCGACCGTGAAAACGACCGCTTGGGAAATATCGATGAGATTGACGGTGCCGCCGCTATTGTTGAGGGAGCCCGACCAAGGGCCCAGCACCCCCGTTAGGCCATAGCTGGAGCTGATGTCCTCCGGACGCGCCGCGACCACGAGGCGGCCGCCTGCCGCGAGGGTGCTGCCAGCCGGAAAGGTGTAATTCACCTCCCCAGAAATGCGGAAGCCTGACAAATCCTCAACCCAGGGCTGCGCATTGTAGATTTCAATGAACTCCACGTTCTTGAGATCAGCCCGCGCCGAGGGATGGTAGTGGATTTCCGAAAACACAAAGGGGCCGCGCCGGGTGGCTGGTCCGATGGGTTCCGCCGTCGGGCGCAGCAGTTCCAGAGGAGCCGGCACCGGCGGCGGGCCTGACGTGAACGTGGTCTCGCTGTCGCTGAGCGGGTTGCCCGCCAAATCATTGAGGTGGCTCACCTTGAGTTGATAGGCCTGACCGGGAAGCAAGCCAGTCGCCTCAAGCGTCAGCATCCCCGGCAGCGGCCCGGCCACGAGCTTGGTGATGGTTCCGCCCGGAAGCGTGAAGGCCAGGTTGGGGCTGAGGGGGTCGATGGCTTCGCTGAACGTGAGGGAAATCTGCGAGCTCGGGGAGCCGGTTTGCAGGGAGGCCACGCTGAGCAGTTGGGGCGGGGTCAAGTCGCGCACCGCGAGCTTGGCGGCCTGCGAACCCGTTCCGCCGTAAGCATTGTAAATCACGCAGCTAAATGCCGCTTGATTGTCGGCTAGGGCGGCGGCTCCTAGCGTCAGGCTGGCGGCGGTGGCGTCGGGAATGTCCACCCCATTGCGCATCCATCGGTAGCTCGCGCCGACGGCATCCTGCAAGACCACCGCGAAGGTAGCAGGCTGGCCCTCGTCAACTTGCTGCGGCGTGGGCTGCGACGCAATGGCGGGGGGCAGGCCCGCACTGGCCGTAAGCCAAGCTTGATAGTGGGCGGCCACCGCCGCCGCCGGAAGGGGTTCGCCATAAATGGCTACTTCGTCGATGCTGCCAGGGAAGGATTCCAGGTTGCTTGAACTGGCGGCGCCGATGAGCGCGGTTAGGTCCAGGGCTTTGCCGAAAACCTGGCTCACTGTCCCCAGGCTCAGGCCATTGTGATAGAGCGTGCCTTTGCCGCTATTGAAGACGACCGCGAGGTGCATCAGGCGGCCCACCGCGATGGAGGGAAGCGTCCACGTGGGCGCGGTCGAACCATTGTAAAACCGGACCCGGCCGCCCGCAGATTCTAACTGAATACTGTAGCGGGTGCCCCCCACCTGGTCATTGCGCACTCCAAACAGCGTGGCGTTATAGCCGGGAACGGTGGCTTGATAGGCAAATAGTTCGAGGGTCCCGCTGCCGTCGGCGAAATCCCAGGCGGGATCTTTGGCGAGGTTGACCCAGCCGCCGCCATTGAGGGCTAGGCCCTTGGTGCCAATGCTGCGCCCCGCCCGACTTTCCTGGGCCGCCCCTCCGCCCGTGGCCCCGCTAAAGCTCGGATTTTTCACATTGACGACGCGGGGTGCCGCGCTGCCATCGACCGGAAAGTAAGCCAGCAACGAGGGCTCCGCCTGCACCGCCGAAGCATAGTAGGCTCCTCCCGGGGCCGCCGGGGTCACCGTCAAGGTAGCCCCATTGCTCGTGCCCGAGCCTTTGTCATTGGCATAGAGGCAATCAAATACCGCGCCCTGGTCGGCCGCCGTCACCGGATCAACCAGGAAAAATGGCGCCGTCTGGCCGGAAAGGTTGACCCCATTTTTGCGCCACTGATAGGAGGTGGCCCCAGTCACGGCAACGCTGAAGCGGGCCAACCCTCCCTCAATCGCCGAGGTGCTGAGGGGATGCGCGTTGATCACGGGGGGTTGGCTCGTCAGGTCGAGGACGTTGAAGTAAGTGAAGGCGGCCCCCGCTTTGGCTCCGGAAGTCTTATAAGTCAGGCCAACCCTAGCATTTGAGAAACTGGTCTTATAGTTGAGCGCGGCACCCCCGATTTGGCTCCAGGAAGCGGCGGCGTTGGCCCGGAAATAGAAATTGTAGGTATCGGCGGCCCCGCCCTCCACGACTTCCACCCGCAGCATGACGCTGCTCGCCGTCGTGGTGATCGCCGCATTGGGAACGTTCGTGCCCAGCCCCTGCAAGCGCACCGCGCGCGCTGCCGGAGCCCAGTTATCGAGACCAAAGGAAATCTCCGGGCGCGCCCCGTCCGGGCCCCCATAAAAAGTGACACCAGCGACTTGGGAATCTTGCGCCACGTTATTGAGGCGCACTTCCGTTTCCACGATCCATTGTCCGCCCAGCGCGACTCCGCTGGGGGCCGCCGTCCAAGCGATCGCGGCGTTGTTGCGCAGAGTCCACATGTCGGTGTTGCCAGCGGCCGTGAAATCCAATTCGTCGTTGGCGGCATCGAACACCACATTGCCCATGCCTGGGGCGGGAATGTCGAGCAGGATGGCGGAAGGCAACGCCGCCTCCTCAAAGGTAGTGATGACCTCGGCCCAGCCAGGGGCCGCCATCAGAAGGAATAGCAATGGAAGGCATTTCATGAAACAAAATTGGCAGGTTTTTGTAACCAGGGGAAGCCATCAAAAAGGAAATTGACGCCGCAGAGAGCCTCGCCGCCATCCGCCCCAACGATCCCGCCTGCCTCCCCTCGGCCGCTTCGCGCCCAGGGAGGGGCCGCCCCGCATGACGACAAAATCCGCTTTACTTCCCCATCTCGCTCCCGAAGACTCCACCCCGTGAGCGCAGAAACTACCCTCCTCGATCAAGGTGCCGGTGTCCCCTCGGACTTCGGCAACGAATCTCCCTTCAAAAAGAAGTCGAAGCCCAAGGACTCCTTAGGCAGCGCCCTCCAGCTTCTCGGCATTCTCGGCTTGGCGCTGAGCCTGGCAGCGGCGGCGATGGCCGCTTTCACCCTCTGATGTATCCTCGCCCGGCGGCAACGCCGGGCTGATTTTTTCCGAATCGGGGCAACACCACGTTGCCCCGCTTCATTTTCAGGCATTCAATTATTTTATCTATCTATGGCCAATGTGATCGTGACCGGCGCCCAGTGGGGCGATGAGGGGAAGGGCAAAATCGTCGATGTCCTCACTGAACACGCCGACATGGTGGTGCGGGCGGCTGGGGGCAACAACGCCGGCCACACCGTGATCCAAGGCGGCACCAAATACGTGCTGCACTTGATTCCCTCGGGCATTCTTTGGGCCAACAAACAGTGCGTCATTGGCAATGGCGTCGTCATGGATCCCATGGCCCTGCTCGCCGAAATCGACAAGTTGCGCGGCCAAGGATTGACCATCAACGAACAAAATCTGCGCATCAGCGACCGCGCCCACCTGGTCATGCCGTGGCATCCCAAGTTGGATCAGCGGCGCGAAAAGCTTTTGGGCTCCAAGGCCATTGGCACCACCGGGCGCGGCATCGGCCCCGCCTATGGCGAAAAAGTGGAGCGCCGCGGCTTCCGCTTCATTGATTTGGAAGATCCCGCCGCACTGGTGGAAAAGCTCGCCGAGCGCGTCGAGGAATACAACGTGCTGTTCGAGGCCGCCGGCATCGAAAAGCTAGAACTGGCGCAAGTCGTCGATTCCCTGCTCGCCGCCGCCGTCCGCCTGGCCCCGCACCGCACCAACACCGCCGTGGTGATCCACCAGGCCATCAAGGCGGGTCAGAGTCTCCTCTTTGAAGGCGCCCAGGGCACCTATCTGGATATCGATCAAGGAACCTATCCCTTTGTCACGAGCTCCAACACCACCGCCGGAGGAGCCATCACCGGCAGCGGAGCTCCCCTGCGCAAAATCGACCGCGTCGTCGGCGTGGCCAAAGCCTACACCACCCGGGTTGGCGCCGGCCCCTTCGTCACCCGCAACGACGCCATGGAGGACCGCCTCCACAACATGGGCCGCGAGTTCGGTGCCACCACCGGACGCCCCCGCGGCTGCGGCTGGCTCGACATGGTCCTGGTGCGCTATGCTGCCATGATCAACGGCTTCGATGACCTCGCGGTGACCAACCTCGATGGCTTGGACGACCTCGACGACATTCAGATCTGCACCGCCTATGAACTAGACGGCGAAAAACTCCAGGTGCCGCCGCCAACCGTGGAGCAACTGGAGCGCTGCGTTCCCCTCTACGAAACCTTGCCAGGCTGGAAATGCGACATTTCGGGAGTGCGCCGCTACCAAGATCTGCCGAGCAAGGCGCGCGCCTACCTCGACCGCATGGCGGAACTCGCCGAAACCCCGATCTCCCTGGTGGGCGTCGGACCAGACCGGGTCCAGACCCTCGAGGTGGACTGAGCCGAAGCGCGCCGACCGCGCGCGCCCAGTGGTTTCTAGCGATTTGTGCCATGGCCCTTCCTCCTGAAATCCGCGCCGATGCCATCCCGCGCCACATCGCGGTGATCATGGATGGCAACGGCCGCTGGGCCAAGGCCCAGGGCTGGCAACGCATCAAGGGTCACCGCGCCGGTGCCGACGCCGTGACCCGCTGCGTGGAAGCCTGCGGAGACTTGGGGGTAGAGTTTCTAACGCTCTACGCCTTCTCGACCGAAAATTGGCAGCGCCCCAAAAGCGAAGTGGCCGCCCTGATGACCTTGCTCGAGCGCTTTTTAAAAGAACAACTCAGCCGCATGATGCGGGACAACGTCCGCCTGCAAGCGATCGGCCGCCTCACGGACCTGCCGCAGTCTTGTCAGGATGAATTGCACCGCTGCGTCGAGGCCACCCGCCAGAACACCGGCGTGACCATGATTTTAGCGCTCAGCTATGGAGCCCGCGAGGAGATCGTAGACGGCATCCGCAGCCTCATGCGCGACGTCGCCGAAGGACATCTCGACAGCGCCATGATCACTCCCGAGGTGCTCAGCAAGCATCTCTACACCCGCTACTATCCCGACCCAGACCTGCTCATCCGCACCTCCGGGGAAATGCGCCTCTCCAATTTTCTACTTTGGCAATGCAGTTATGCCGAGATCGTGATTTTGCAGAAACTCTGGCCAGATTTTCAAAAAGAAGATCTCTACGCTAGCGTCCGCGAATACCAGCGCCGCCAACGCCGCTTCGGGGGCGTTTAAGCTGAAGCCCCGGCCCGCCCGCCCCGCTTCTCCGCGACCGACCCGGCCCCAAGGCCCGACCGCTCGGCCTCCCCCCTTCCCTAGAGGGAAACCTCCCCGTTTTCCTTTTAAATTGACATCCCGGCCCCCATGGCGGACAAAGGGTTTCCCGATAGAACGCGTTCCATACTTGGAACAACCCGGCATCGCCCATGGCTCCGCACCCCACCCAACCCCCGCCCAAGAGCGAAGCGCCCGCCCTCGACCGCGGACTAGCCATTTTGGAATTGCTCGATGGCGCGCCCGGCGGATTGATTTTAACCGAAATCAGCGACGCCATCGCCAGCCCGAAGAATTCGACCTCGCGGCTGATTCAAACCCTGATCGACCGCGATTACCTGCAGCGGGACGAGGCCACCCTGCGCTTGAGTTTGACTGGTAAATTGCTCCGGCTAGGACAACCGAGGACGCGGGAAGTTAGTCTGGTCGAGTGCGCCCTGGAGCCGATGCGGGCCCTGCGCGACCGCCTCGGGGAAACCGTGCAGCTCGGCATTCCCATCGGGGATGAGGGCGTCATCATTGAAAAGCTAGAGAGCACCCGAGCCGTGCGCATCGGCGTCAATATCGGCCTGCGTTTTCCCTTCCACAACAATGCGCCCGGCAAAGTGCTCCTCGCCTACCAAGAGCCGCAAGAGCGGGCCCGCACCATCGCCCGCATCCCCCTGGAACGCAGCACCGCGCGCACCATTGCCTCGGCACCGCAATTGCTCCAGGAATGCGAACGGGTGCAGCAGCAGGGCTTTGCCACCGATTTTGCGGAGGCCGATGAAGGGATTCACTGCGTTGCGGCTCCAGTTAGGGACCGACTCCACGGAGTTGTTGGCACCATCTGGGTTTCCGGCATCGCCGGCCGCATGCCCGAGGCCAGCTTCAACGCCGTGGCCCACGAAGTCATCCAGGCCGCCACCGCCATCGAAAGGAAACTGCAGTCATGATCGCCAAGCTAACCATCGCGTTGCTCGCGACAAGCAGCCTAGCCCAGGCCGAAGACTTGTTCTCCTCGAACATCGAGCCGCTCCTCAAAAAGCATTGCTTGGAATGTCATTCGCACGCGGCCGGAAAGATGAAGGGCGGCCTGACTTTGGATGCCAAGTCCGGTTGGGAACAAGGCGGCGACACCGGTCCGGCGATCGTGCCAGGAAAGCCTGAGGAAAGTCTCCTGATTCGAATGGTGCGCTGGGCCGACGCCGACCACCAAATGCCGCCAAAGCAGCCCCTGGCGGCGGAAGAAGTGGCCCTGCTCGAAGCGTGGGTGGCGGCGGGTGCCCCGGATCCGCGCCAAGCCGCCAAGGCCGAGGGCGAGTGGTGGTCGCTCAAGCCTTTGCCCAAGCCGCTCGTGCCCGCCGGGGCCGCCCACCCCATCGACGCCTTCCTTCTAACGGAGCTCCAGGCTAAGGGTCTGACGGCGTCGCCTCCGGCCGATCGGCGCAGCCAACTGAGGCGCTTGTCGCTTGATCTCCACGGCCTGCCGCCGACCGCAGCTGCAGTCGACGCTTTCGTGAAAAGCGAAGACCCCCAAGCTTATGAGAAGCTAGTGGATCAATTGCTGGCCTCGCCGCGCTATGGCGAGCGCTGGGCGCGCCATTGGCTGGACACGATTCATTTTGCCGACACCCACGGCTTTGAGCACGACGACCTCCGGCCGCACGCCTGGCGCTTCCGCGACTATGTGATTGCTAGTTTCAATCGGGACACGCCGTGGGACCGCTTCATCCGCGAGCAGCTCGCCGCCGATGTTTTCTTTCCTGAGGAGACCCCACTCACGGCGGCGCTGGGTTTTCTCGGAGCGGGCAATTACGACAGCAGCGCGGCCGCCACTGCCCCGACCAACTTTGAGTATCTCGACCGCGACGACTTGGTGACGCAGACCATGGCCGCATTTGTCAGCACCACGGCAAATTGCGCCCGCTGCCATGCCCACAAATTCGATCCCATTCCTCAGGAGGACTACTTCGCGCTGCAGGCGGTCTTCGCCGGCATCGGAAAGGGGGATATCACCTATTATGAAGACGCGGCCGCAGCCAAACAATTGCGGCGGCTCGAAGCCCAAAAGGCCGCCGTCGACCAGCAAGACCGCGCCGTCTTGCTGTCCTCCGAAACCGCCGCCCTCATCGCGGCCTGGGAACGGGATCTGGGCCCGCCGACTTCCTGGACGACGCTGCTGCCAGAAGTCTTCCTCTCCGCCGAGGGATCTCATCTGGCACGCCAAGCCGAGGGGACCATTTTGGCGAGCGGTCCGCTGCTTGACAAGGACGTGTATTCCATCACTGCCGCCCCTGACTTGCCCGAAATCACCGGATTTCGCCTTGATCTCCTAACTGACGATTCACTGCCGAAGCACGGTCCCGGCCGGGCGGAGAATGGCAATCTGCACCTCAGTGAGTTTGAAGTTAAAGTGTTCCGTCCAGGGGCCGCGAAGGCGGAGCCAGCGCCGATCAACCGGGCCCAGTCCGACTTTGATCAAGTGGGTGGATATGATGTCACCAAAGCCATCGATGGGGACCTGAAGTCGTCCTGGGCCATTCATCCGGCGGTGGGCGCACCGCACCAGGCCGTCTTTACCCTAGCCACTCCCCTGCAACTGGCCCCAGGAACCCGACTGGTGATCACCCTCAAGCAACTGCAGGGAGGGAGCCATTTGCTCGGCCGATTCCTGCTTTCCGCGACCGCCGCGCCAGGAACGGCCCTGCGCGCCCTGCCCTTGGAGACCGCCAAAACCCTAGGAAAGCCGACGGCGCAGCGATCCCCCGAAGAGACCCTGGCCCTAGCCAGCTATGTGCTGACTCAGCAGACCGCCGCGGAGCGAGCGCAGCTTCCCGCCCCCGCCACGGTGTGGGCAGCCGGGCGAGCCGCGACCAACGAGCGAGGCGTTGTTAGGATTGCTCCACCCCGGCCCATCCGACTGCTCAAGCGGGGCGATCTGAACAAGCCGGGGGCGGAAGTGCCGCCGGGGGCGCTCTCCGCAGTCAGCGCGTTGCCCGCCCGCTTCCCCCTGCCCGATCTGCAGAATGAGGCTAGCCGCCGCGCCGCCCTAGCGTCCTGGCTAGCCGACCCCGCCAACCCCTTAACGTGGCGCAGCGCCGTCAACCGCGTCTGGCACTATCATTTCGGAAAAGGCATCTGTGATACCCCGAGCGATTTCGGCCGCATGGGCGGCGTCCCGTCGCATCCCGAGCTGCTCGACTGGTTGGCGCAGTGGTTTCGCGACGAAGCCCAAGGCTCGCTCAAAAAGCTGCACCGCCTCCTGGTCACCAGCGCCGCCTACCGCCAGTCCTCCGCCCCGAATCCGGCCGCCTCGGCGATGGATCCGGACAATCGCCTGCTCTGGCGCATGAACCGCCCGCGCTTGGATGCAGACACGTTCCGCGACAGCGTGCTCATGGCGAGCGGCCGCCTCGACCTCGCCATGGGGGGGCCATCGGTGGCGCTGTTCACCTCCAAGCCGGGGCCGCAGAGCACGCCGGTGCTGAACTACGAAAACTTCGACTGGGACGCGCCCGGGGCTTCGCGCCGCAGCATTTACCGCTTGGTGTGGCGCGCCATCGCCGACCCCTTCATGGATGCCCTGGATTTCCCCGATCTTGGCCTGCTTTCGCCGGTGCGAGGGTTCTCCGCGTCGGCGCTGCAAGCGCTCGCACTGTTCAACAACGGGTTTATCTTGCGTTCCAGCGAACACTTCGCGGGGAGGTTAGAAGCAGCCGGAGGCCCCGTGGAGCAACAAATTCAGGCAGCCTTTGGCATCGCCTATCAGCGCCCCCCCAGCCCGGAGGAACTCGGCGATTTCGCCGCCCTCGCCAGCCAGCACGGACTGGCCGCCGTTTGCCGCGTCCTCCTCAATAGCAATGAGTTCCTCTTTGTCGATTGAACCAGCAAACGCCACCTCACCGATCTGATGCGCGGCACCGCGAACCAGCGCCAAGTGCCCGCCCAACCCTCCCTCCGAAAGCCGCGAACCTCAGCTCCCTTTCTATCTCATGAGTAAATCCTATCCCTCGCGGCGCAACTTTCTCGGGACAACTGGCGGCGGCATCGCCGGGATCGCCCTAGCGCAATTGCTGAGCCGCGACGCCTTCGCTGGCGCGGCCACCCCACGCTCCGAATGGAATGGCGGGCCGCACCACCCGGCCAAGGCCAAGCGCATCATCCAATTGTTCATGAATGGTGGCGTTAGCCAGATGGACACCTTCGACTACAAGCCAGAACTGGCCCGGCTCCACGGTCAGAAGCTTGGACCCAAGGAAAAACCAGAAGGCCAAACCGGCGAATGCGGCGCGGTCATGAAAAGCCCATTCGAATTTAAACAACATGGTCAATGCGGTCGCTGGGTCAGCAGCATGTTTCCCCACCAGGCCAAATGGGTCGATGAAATGGCTTTTCTCATGGCCATGACGACCAAAACAAGCGTGCACGGACCAGGCAGCTACATGATGAATACGGGCTTCTTGCTTCCCGGATTCCCCTCCATGGGATCATGGCTGTCCTACGGACTTGGCAGCCTCACCGACAATCTGCCCACCTTTGTGGTGCTCCCCGACGCCCGCGGCCTTCCCTACAATCAAAAGGGCAATTTCAGTTCCGCTTTTCTTCCCTCGCGCCACCAGGGCACCATCATTCATGCCGGTTCCGCCCAGCCAGTACCCGATCTCTTCCCTGACAAAAAACATGCCTTCGCGGGTAAGGACGCGGATGCCGCCTCGCTCGCGCTTTTGGAAAAAATGAACCGCGCGCATGCCGGAACTCACCCGGACGACACCCGCCTGGAAGCCCGCATCGCCAGCTATGCCTTGGCCGCGAAAATGCAATTGAGCGCCCCAGAAGCCTTTGATCTCACCCGGGAATCGGCGGCGACCCGCTCCGCCTATGGAATGGACGCACCCGTGACCGAAGATTTCGGCCGCCGCTGCCTCCTCGCGCGACGCCTCATCGAGCGCGGCACCCGGGTGGTTCAGGTCTGGAGCGGCCCGCAGGGCGCCATCAACAACTGGGACAACCACGGCAATATCCTAACGGAACTTCCCCCGATTGCCACCAGCGTAGACTTGCCCATC
>CALQKQ020000069.1 GCA_943331195.2 Akkermansia muciniphila
TTCAAAGGCCGCAATATCGCCGAAGTCCTCGAAATGACCCTCGACGAAGCCTCCGAATTCTTCCGCTCCGTCCCCAGCCTCAGCGACAAACTCCGCATGATGTGCCGCGTCGGCCTCGGCTACCTCCGCCTCGGCCAAGCCGCCAATACCCTCAGCGGCGGCGAAGCCCAACGCATCAAACTCTCCGCCGAACTCTCCAAACGCGCCACCGGCCGCGCCCTCTACCTCCTCGACGAACCCACCACCGGCCTCCACTTCGCCGACATCGACTCCCTCCTCCACGTCCTCTACGGCCTCCGCGACGGCGGCAACACCCTCGTCGTCATCGAACACAACCTCGACGTCATCAAATGCGCCGACTGGGTCATCGACCTCGGCCCCGAAGGCGGCTCCGGCGGCGGCCAAATCCTCGCCCAAGGCCCCCCCGAACTCATCGCCGCCCACCCCTCCAGCCTCACCGGCCGCTACCTCCAAGCCAAATTGCCCCCCACCTCCCCCACCTCCCCCAAGGCCCCGCGCGCTCTCAGAGCCAAGCCCTAAGCCCTAAGGCGAATATCCCCTCACAAATTGCTCCAAGCCCCCCTTCTTCGCCCGGCCAAAGCGGTACATAAAATCAAACGTGGCCTCGCTCAGTCCATATTTTAGTTCAAGATCTTCTTTCATCTTCACCCACAAGTGCGCCGTCATCTCCGCATCCGCTAAAGCCCGGTGAAAATCCCCCGCAATCTCGATCTCCTTGTATTCCACCAGCGTCTTCAATTGGTGATTGCTCGGCTCCTCGTAAATCCTTCGCGCCACCAGCATCGAACACGCCATCTCCGACCGCAGCTCACACCCCGCCCTCGCCACTTCGTAGTCGAGAAACCGCCGATCAAAGGAGGCATTGTGCGCCACCAGGGGCCACTTCCCCACAAAGCTCACTAATTCTTTGATGGCCCGTTCGTTTGGGGGAGCCGAAGCCAGCATCCCATTGCTAATGCCAGTATAGGACTCAATGAAATAACTCACTTTCCTCCCGGGATTCATCAAGCTTTGAAAGCGATCTTTGATCTCCCCATCTTCCACCAGGACCGCCGCCACCTCAATGGCCCGGTCCACCCCAGGCGAAAGCCCGGTGGTTTCAAAATCAAGCACAACACAAGTGTTTCTCATCGCGGCACAACGTTGCACAAACGCCTCACGGCCGGGTGATCTTCAGGCGCAGAAAGCGGCGGGGCTCTCCCGGCAAACCGGCGGGAGCCGGATCCCGCGCCACCACCTGTTGGCGGTCCGGCAGCTCCTCCCAACGGGCAATCCACGGGTGGGCCAAACCGTCCCCAGGCGTCCAGCGCGTCGTCCACGGCCCGCCCAGGGACTCGGCCGATTGCAGCAGCAGCGCCGTGCCCCCCATGGAGCGGCGCAGCGGGAAGGTCATGGTTAGGCGCTGGTCCTCCAGGCCCGGCCGAATGTCCTCCGCAGAAGCCGCCAGGGGCGGAGAAACCAGCGCGAATTCCACCAGGTTGCTGCGGCCATCCCGGTCGGGATCCGCTTCCGGCGCCGCGTCGCCAGCTTGGGCAAAGCCCTGACTGGCGGCCCACGTCTCATACGTTTCCAAGACCGTAAACTGGAACTGGCTCGAAGTGGTAAGCTGGTCGAGGTCCGTAGCACTCACCGTGATCTGCGCGCTGCCCGGTGCCAGCGCCGTGAGCGTGAGCACCGTGCCGCTAAGCGAAACGCTAGCGACGGCTGGATTGGCGGAGCTCACGGAAAGTTTGAGCGGTGCCACCAAAGCCGTCGCCGTCAGGCGAACCAGCGCGTTGGGGTCGTACGACGCCGGCGGCGTACCCCGCACCGGCGTATCCGTCATGGCCCCGTTGATCGCCGCGTAGTTGCGCACCGGAAGCGCCGCGATGGCGTCCGCCACCGCCATGCCGCTGCCCGCCACCCGGGCAAAAACCGTGAAACCTTCGTTTTGACTATCGAGATTCGAAGCGTTGTTCGCTAGGTTGATAAAGAACTGGTTGGTGGCGCTATTCGGATTGTCACCAAGTTTCGCCATAGCCACCGTGCCGCGCACATTCGAAATCCCAGGCTCATTCGAAACCGGCGCCTGAGTGCCCACCGCAGAGGCCGTGGCATCCGCCCGAAACGCCCCAGCTTGAATAATGAAGCCTGGGACGCTGCGGTGGAAAATCGTATTGAGAAACTGACCCGCATTGAGATAACTCAGAAAATTGGCCACGGTTTGCGGGGCCGTCCCCGGATAAAAGGCGAAATCAAGATCGCCCAGGTCCGTCGTCAGCCGCGCCGCCGAACTCACATCCGGATCGCTAAACAGCCCCGCCACCGAAAGCGATATCGGCGCCGCCCCCATCGCCAATGCCCGGTCCGGAAGCGGCGAGCCCACCACCGGACTCAGCAAGGCCGGGGGATTTTGGAAAACACAAATGGTCAAAAGGCTAGTCGCAGCGGCCGCCCCCTGGTGCGTGATGGTCACTTGGCCGCTCACCTTGCCCGCCGCCGTGGGCGTTCCCGTGATCGCCCCCGTGGCCGGATTGAGCGACAGTCCCGGAGGCAGCGCGCTGACGGCGTATTGCGTGACCAAAGCCGGACTCGAGGAAGTTAGATTGAAGCTAAAGGCCTGCTGCCTATAGGCCGCCGCATAGCTGGCGCTGGCCACCGAAGAGGGCGTGACCACGCTCACCACATTGGAAAGGGCCGATTGGCTATTGCCGACACCCAAGGCTACGACCACAAAATCATAGGCCGCGTTGGACTTCAGTCCCACCACCTCCACACTCGTCGTGTTCGCCGCCACCGTCCCCAAAGCGCCAAACCCCGTCGCCGGCGGGATGCGCTGCCCAATGATAAAGGAAACCTCATCGCTAGAGTTGTCCGTCCAAGCCAGCGACACCGTGGTTCCCGTGAGCGCAGTGACGCTCAAGCCCGAGGGCGCATTCGGGGCCGCCTGCCCCGCAGCAAGAAAGATTCCCGTAAAACAAAAAGTGAGGAAGCAGCAGAACAGCGCGCGCATGGGTCAGAAAAGGAAAAGCCTCCACCATAGCCAGCTGCGCCCTCCGAGAAAAGCGAATTTCCTGCACACCCCAAAAGCCCCCGCCACCTGCGCCATTGACGCCTCGCTCTGCTGCAAGATATTTGCGGCAAGATGAAACTCCGCTTTCTCCTCAGGACGCTCGGCACCCTCAGCCTCAGCCTGGGCATGGGCCTGGCCGCGCCCAGCGCCCCGGCCGCCCTGCGCGTCGCCACCCTCCATCCCCTCCTCACCGACCTAGCCCAGCAAGTCGGAGGAGCCCAAGTCACCGTCCTCGCCATCGTCGCCCCCGGAACCGACGTGCACCACTTTTCCCCCTCCCCGCAAAACATGCAGCAACTCGCCGGAGCCGACCTCGTGCTCGCCTCCGGAAAACAATTAGAAAACTACCTGGGCAAACTGCAGGACAATTTGCGCGCCGGGCAAACCCTCCTCGAAGTCGGAAAATCCATTCCCTCCCTAGAGTTGAGCGAAGCCGCTGCCCTGTTAGAAGCCCCCGAGACCGGCCCAGCCGGGCACCGCCACGGAGGCGTCGACCCCCACTGGTGGAACAGCGTGGAAAACATGCAGCGGGCCACCCGCGTGCTGGCGGCTGCCTTTGCCCAAGCCGATCCCCCCCAGGCCCCCGCCTACCAAGCCCACGCCGCCGCCTATCTAAAGCAACTAACCGAACTCAAATCCTGGGCGCGCCGGGAATTTAGCAAAATCCCCCCCGAACAACGCAAGCTGGCCACCGCCCACCTTTCCCTAGGCTACTTTGCCCAAGAATTCGGCTTCCGCCTCATCCCCGTGCAGGGGCTCAATCCCGAAATCCCCGCCACCTCCCAAGACCTCGCCGCCGCCGTCGACACCATCCGCCAAAGCAAAGTCCGCGCCGTCTTTCCCGAACAAGGCGTCAACCCCAAGCTCCTCGCCAAAATCGCCAGCGAAACCGGGGTCACCTTCGCCGGGCAACTCATCGCCGATGGCAATGGCACCGCCGCCCTCGCCAGCTTCACCGCCGCCTTCACCCACAACGTCCAAGAAATCGTGCGCGCTCTAGCCCCCTAAATCCTCCCCATGCGCGGCTTCCCCCTCTTCAACCTCCTCGCCGTAGCCGTCTTGCTCGCCCTGCTGGCGATCCCCCTGCTGCGCATCAGCGCCCCCGGAACCCACTCCTTACCGCCCCTCCCGCTCTCCCCGGGAGCGCTCCGCCCCGCCGCTCCCGCCCTGCCCACCACCGTGCTGCTGCGCTTCGTCCATCTCCCCCGCTCCGCCTCCCTCTTCGCCAACGGAGCCGAACAACCCCTCCAAGGCGAGGGCCTCGAACGCCAGGCCACCCTGCCCCTCCGCGAGGGAGCCCTCGAAGTCGAAGTCAACGCCACCTGGCCCGCCGACACCGGCCCCACCCTCATCGAAATCCGCGCCGCTCCCGAGGGCCGCCCCGAACAATTGCAAAATCTCTGGAGCGAGGCCCCCGAACTCTCCGAATGGCTGCGCTTCACCTGGAAGTCCCCCCCATGAGCCCGCCCCCACCCGCCGCGCACTGCCACCACTGCGCCCATCACCACCAGTTGCACGTCAACGGCCTATCTGTCGCCTATCAGAAAACCGAAGCCCTCAGCGACATCTCCTTCTCCACCTCCTGCGGCAATACCGTCGCCCTCATCGGCCCCAATGGCGCCGGCAAAAGCACCCTCCTCAAAGCCATCGCCGGCCTCGTCCCCCGCCGCAGCGGCTCCATCCAGTGGCGCGGCGCCAAGGTCTCCCAGTGGCACCGCGAATTTGCCTACCTCCCCCAGCGCGAAGACGTCGACTGGAGCTTTCCCGTCACCGTGCGCGGCTTGGTCGAAATGGGCCGCTACAGCCAACTCGGTTGGTGGCGCCGCTGGCGCCCCATCGACCAATCTCAGGTCTCCCAAGCCCTCGCCTCCATGCACCTCGAAGGCCTCGAACACCGCCAAATTAGCGAATTGTCCGGCGGCCAACAACAGCGCGCCTTCATCGCCCGCGCCCTCGCTCAGGAAGCCCACGTCCTCATGCTCGACGAACCCTTCAACGGACTCGACCGCCCCGCCCGCGAAAACCTCTCCGCCCTCCTCCGCCAACAGGCCGCCGCAGGCCGCCTCGTCATCGCCAGCCACCACGATCTCAACACCGTAGGCGAACTCTTCGACGAAGTCCTCCTCCTCAACCGCCGCCCCATCGCCTTCGGCCCCGTGGCCGAGGTCTTCACGGAAAAAAACCTGGCTCTAGCTTATGCCTGACATCCTCTCCTATCCGTTTTTTCAGCGAGCCCTCCTCGGAGCCCTCATCATCGGCTTCACCAACGGCTGCTTCAGCGCCTACGTCGTCCTCAAACGCAGCGCCCTCGTCGCCGGCTCCCTCTCCCACGCCCTCCTCCCCGGCATCGCCGGCGGCATTCTCGTCGCCGGAGCCCTCACCCCCTGGAGCGCTTTCCTCGGCGCCCTCATCGCCGCCCTCCTCGTCGTGCTCGGCTCCCTCGCCGTCGCCCGCTCCTCCCGCTTAGACCAAGGAACCTCCCTCGCCGTCATCTTCACCATCGCCTTCGCCGCCGGCCTCATCATGCTCAAATACGTCCCCGTCCAAGTGAAGTTGGAAGACTACCTCTTCGGCGACATCCTCAACATCTCCACCACCGACCTCTGGGTCACCTTCGGCATCGCCGTAGTCACCTTGGGCTCCATCACCGCCCTGCAGCGCCCCATTCTCCTCACCCTCTTCGAACCCTCCGTCGCCGCCGCCCAAGGCGTTCCCGTCCGCGCCCTCAATTACCTCATCATGACCCTCCTCGTCCTCGTCATGATCTCCTCCCTCCAAGCCGTCGGCTGCATTCTCGCCCTCGGACTCGTCGTCGCCCCAGGCGCCACCGTCTTTCTCCTCACCAATTCCACGCGCGCCATGGTCTGGGGCGGCGGCCTCCTCGGCGCCCTCGGTGCCGCCGGCGGCATGGGCATCGCCCACTGGGGCGACTTCCGCCCCGGGGCCGTCATCACCGTGCTGCTCGGCGCCGCCTTCCTCCTCGCCTTCTTCTTTGGCCCCCGCAGCGGCTTCTTCCGCCGCGCCAGCTGAGCCGCCCCCCGCCACTCCCCAGCATTGACAAGCCCGCGCCGCCTCCCCAGGCTGCTCCCTATGATCAAGCGCCGCCACTTCCTCGCCACCGCCGCCGCCGCCTCCGCCGCCCCCCTCCGCGCCGCCGACCCCGTTTCCCCCGCCCCCTGGCGCATTGAGCGCGGCCGCATCCGCCAGTCCGTCGTCCACTGGAACATGAAACCCCTCAGCGTCGTCCAACTCGCCGACGCCGCCGCCGCCCTCGGCATGGGCTCCGTCGAATTGATCGGCCCAGAACACTGGCCCCTCCTCAAAGAACGCGGCCTCACCTGCGCCATCGCCGGCAGCCACGGCTTTTCCAAGGGCTTCGCCCACCCCGAAGAACACGAAGAATGCCTCGCCCGCCTCCGCGAAAGCATCGATGCCTGCGCCGCTCACGGCGTCGAACGCGTCATCACTTTCTCCGGCTTCCGCCGCGGCCTCGACGACAGCGACGCCCGCCGCCACATGATCGACGGCCTCAAAAAAATCCTCCCCTACGCCGAACAAAAAAAAGTCACCCTCTGCCTGGAAATGCTCAACTCCAAGGTCAGCGAAGAAATGAAAGGCCACCCTGACTACTGGTGCGACCACATCGACAAGGCCCTAGATATTTGTCAGGCGATCGGCTCCGCCCGCATGAAAATCCTCTTCGACTTTTACCACGTCCAGATCATGGACGGCGATCTCCTGCGCCATTTCCAGCGCTGCGCGGAATTCATCGGCCACCTCCACACCGCCGGCAATCCCGGCCGCGGTGAACTCGACGACCAACAAGAAATCAACTACCCGCCCCTCATGCGCGCCGTCGCCGAAAGCGGCTACACCGGCTTTGTCGGGCAAGAATTCATCCCCCGCAGCGACGACAAAGTCGCCGCCCTCGCCGCCGCCGTCCGCCTCTGCGATGTCTAAGGGCCTCCCTCCTATAGCTTTAGCTTGCCGCCAAAGTGAGGCCTGCAACACCACCACCGCGCCGCGCCAGGAAGCCTCCCTCGCATACTCCCGCCGCCGCCTAGCCTAGTCCACGGTCACGCTTTTCGCCAAATTGCGCGGCTTGTCGACGTCCCGTCCCAGCGCCAAAGCCGCGTGATAGGCGAAAAGTTGCAAGGGCAGCACGCTCAAGATCGGCTGCCACATATCAATGGTGCGCGGCACGAAAATCACATCGTCCGCGTGCTGCCGAATGTCCTCATCCCCCTCCGTGGCCAGAGCAATCACCGGACCTTTGCGGGCCCGGATTTCCTGGATCGTGCTCAGGTTCTTCTCATACAGGCTGTCCCGGGGACAAATCACCAGCGAGGGAGTCTCAGGGTCGATCAACGCAATGATGCCATGTTTCAGTTCGCCCGCCGGAAATCCAGCCGCGTGAATATAGGAAATTTCTTTCAGCTTCAGCGCGGCCTCCAGGGCGATGGGATAATGGTGTTGCCGCCCCAGAAAAAGCATCCGCTGCACCTGAGCATATTTTTGAGCTAGGGCCGCAATGGCATCCTCCCCCGCTAGGATGCGGCGCATCTGCCCGGGAAGCCGCGCATAGGCTTCAATGATCTCGCGGCCGCGGCTGGCTGACAGTTGCCGCCTCCGCCCCATGCCCAGGGCCAGCAGGCCAAAAAGCGCCACCTGACTAACGAAAGACTTGGTGGCCGCCACTCCAATTTCCGGGCCCGCGCGCAAGTACATCCCCCCATCGCTCTCGCGGGCTAAGCTGCTGCCGACCCCATTGCAAAAGCCCAGACAACGAAAACCCCGGCGGCGGACCTCGCGCAGCGCTCCCAAGGTGTCAGCCGTTTCCCCACTTTGACTAATTGCTATAAAAAGACTGCGCCTCGCCAGCGGCCGCTCGCGAAAGCGGAACTCACTAGCACAATCCGTTTCTGCCGCCACCTGCGCCACATTTTCCAGCATATAAGCCCCCACCATCCCGGCGTGCCGCGCGGTGCCGCAACCCAACACCATCACCCGCTCGATCTCCTGCCATTCGGCCAAACTCATTTTCAGCCCCCCCAGCGGCGCGCTGGCCTCCTCCTCATTGATCCGCCCCCGCCAAGCCTGCTCCAGCGCCTGCGGCTGCTCGTAAATCTCCTTCAGCATAAAATGCGCATATTCCCCGCGCTCCGCCGCCTCCGGCCCCATTTCCAGTTCCTCCACCGCATAGTCCGTCCCCCCCTCCCCCAAAGACCCCAGCCGAAAACCCTCCGCCCGCACCTCGACAAGGTCGCAATCCCTCAAATAAACCACCCTCCGTGTGTAGGGCAGCAGCGCCAGGGCATCACTACAAAGAAACATCTCCCCTTCCCCCAGCCCCAACACCAGCGGACTGCCCCGCCGCGCTCCCACAATCAAACCAGGATGATCCCGGTGCATCACCGCCACCCCATAGGAGCCCTCAACTTCTGCCAGGGCCGACCGCAGCGCCGCCCCCAAACGAGCCGCTCCCGGAGCCGCCTTCTCATAGGCCGCCCCAATCAAATGCGCCAGCACCTCCGTGTCCGTCGCTGAGGCAAAAACATGACCCTCCGCCTCCAATCGTCGCTTCAAAGGCTGAAAATGTTCGATCACCCCATTGTGGACCACCACCAAGCCCCCACTGCGATCGACGTGGGGATGCGCATTGGCATCGCTCGGCTCCCCGTGGGTGGCCCAGCGGGTATGACTAATGCCTTGATGCGCCGGAGGCCGCTCCTCCTTGGCCACCTCCTGACACAATTCCTCTATCCGCCCCGCCTTCTTCAACACTTCTAACCTCCCCGCCGCCAAAGTAGCCATCCCAGCAGAATCGTAGCCGCGATATTCCAAGCGGCGCAGCCCTTCCAAAAGCAGCGGCCTCACCTCCCTTGATCCCACATAAGCCATAATGCCACACATAATATTTTTGGATTTTAGGCGAAAGATGATCCTTCCGCCGCCATCACACCCAATCTCCTTAATTGGATTTTGCACAAGCGGAGTTGGAAAAATATGGATTATCGCCGCAACTTTGCCGAACTTTCCTAAATCCACGGCCCCTCGCCGCGTATCAGTGACTCCCTCCCATGAAGTCCCTTCCCCTCCTCTCTCTTCTCGCGGGCTTCGTCCTGCTCGTGGGCCCCTCCTGCACCGGCTGGCCCCGCGGCTGGAGCCAGGCCCAGCAACTCCCCGCCAGCGACGGCCCCTCCGGGGCCTGGGAAGGCTCCTGGCGCAGCCTCCCCAGCGGCCACTCCGGCAAACTCCGCTGCGCCGTCTTCCCCAAAGCACCCGGCCTCTGGGAATACCGCTATCGCGCCACCTGGGCCAAAATACTCTGCGCCGGCTTCACCGTCGACTGCACCGCCCAACCCCAGCCCGACCACACCTGGCGCGTCGTCGGCAGCCGCGACCTCGGCCCCGCCTTCGGTGGCACCTTCACCCACCAAGCCACCGTCTCCGGCAACCGCCTCGAAGCCCAGTACCGCGCCGCCGCTGACCACGGCCTCCTCACCCTCCAGCGCCTCCCCCCGCCCTGATCGCCCCCCTCCCCCCAGCCCACCCCTTTCTTCAAACCCATGGCCCGCCTCCCGTTCGCGACGGCCCTGTCCGCCCTCCTCCTCGCCCTCGGCAGCACCTCCTGCCAACTCCCTAGCCCCACCCAAGGAGCTTCCGCAGGCCATGCCCGGATCGACCTCAGCACCCGCCCCGGGTTTCCCCCCAGCATGCGCCAGGAAGGTTTCAGCTGCGCCCAACAAGTCGGCCTCTACTACCTCCTCAGCGCCGCCCGCCACCAGTCCCGCCCCTCCTCACCCCCCCTAGCCCTTTCCCCCTACCAAGCCTACGCCATCCTCGCCGACTCCACCTCCAGCGGCACCCACCTCACCGACGGCTGGAACCTCGCCCGCGAAACCGGCGTCCCCCTCCTCCGCGACCGACCCCACGGCGGCACCGCCCTCATGCACGGCTTCCCCAAATACGTCCAAGCCCTCCGCCAACGCCCCGCCTCCTACCAACTCCTCCCCCTCCGCCGCGAAGCCGACCTCGCCGCCGTCAAAGACCGCCTCGCCTCCGGACAATTGGTCGCCTGCGATTTCCAAGTCCGCGACGCCAAACTCCTCGCCCGCCCCCCAGGAGACATGTTAGTAACGGCCTGGGGCCGCCACGGCCCCGGCCACACCATGGTCTACGCCGGCTACGACGAAACCATCGGCTACGACGTCAACGGCGACCACCGCCTCACCAACGACCTCGACATCACCGGCGACGGCCGCGTCACCCTGGCCGACCACGAAAAAGGTGCCTTCCTCGTGGTCAATCCCTGGGGCCCCCGCTGGGGCCGCGGCGGCAAAGCCTGGGCCCTCTGGCGCGAACACGCCCTCAGCCCCTGGCCGCGCGCCGGCGAAGTCGCCACCGTCCAAGCCGCTCCCGACACCCCGCCCCGCCTCGTCCTCCGCCTCTCCCTCCAACTCCAAGAGCGCCGCGGCCTCCTCCTCCGCGCCAGCGACGGCACCCATCACCTCGAGCCCCTCCCCTTCCGCGCCAGCCCCCTCCCCCGCTCCGCCCCCGCCAGCGCCTGGGAGGCCTTCGGCAAAGTCCACCGCCCCGGCCCCCTCATCTCCCAGGGCCCCCTCGCCAATCCCGCAGGCGGCCCCCTCGAAATGGGCCTCGACGTCTCCTCCCTCCGCGGCCCCCACTTCCAACTCCACCTCGCCACCGCCGGACCACCCCTCGTCGGCACCCTTCAAGCCGCCGCCTTCGTCGAACTCGACGCCGCCAGCCGACCCATCCGCGAAACGCCCCTCCTCGGCCTCCCCGCCCCCCTCCCCCCCGCCGGAGGCACCTGGTCCAGCTCCCCCTAATCCACCCAGCCGCGCTGCCCCGCTCGCCTCAGGACGCTGCCCAGCGACTTATCCCGCGAATTCCCTTGCCCATACCTCCGCATCTCGCCAGAACCTGCCCTCCATGAAACGCCTCTTCCTCTCCCTCCTCCCCCTCGCCGCCGCCGCCGCACTCCACGCCCAAGACGCCCCCTCCTCCCCCGCCCTCCTCCCCCTGGCCCGACCCGAACCCAGCCTCACCCAACGCCACCTCTCCTTTAACGAGGTCTCCAAA
>CALQKQ020000070.1 GCA_943331195.2 Akkermansia muciniphila
TCATTCTGATGTCCAGCATATGGCCGCGAAACTGCCCCGCTCCCCGCCCCCCAGCAAGGCGGTTTTTCCACCTCCCCTCCCCTCCCCTACTCCGACCTCAGCCCCGTCTCCGGCTGCAGCCAATACAACACCGCCATCCGCGCCGCGATCCCGTTCTCCACCTGCTGGTTGATCAACGTCCGCTCATAGGTCATCACCCCATCCACTAACTCCACCCCACGATTCACCGGCCCCGGATGCATCACATAAATCCCCCGATCCCGGATCATCTCCAAGCGCTCGTCCGTCACCCCATAAAACCGGTGATACTCATGCAAACTCGGAAAAAATTGCTCCTTCTGCCGCTCCATCTGGATCCGCAGCAAATAAATAAACTCCGGCGCCCACGCCAACACCTCCTCAAAACTCCGAAAACTCCGCATGTCCCCATGCCGCTCCTCCGGAATCAACGGCCCCGGCCCAAACACCCCCACCTCCGCCCCCAATTTCCGCAAAATCATGCTCGTGCTCCGCGCCACCCGACTATGCTGAATGTCCCCAATGATCGCCACCCGCCGCCCCCCCAACGACCCCACCACTTCCTGCATCGTAAACGCATCCAATAAACCCTGCGTCGGATGCGCATGATGCCCGTCCCCCGCATTGATCACACTCGCTCGGGTATGCCGCGCAATCAAGTTAGGCACTCCCGCCGCCGCATGCCGCACAATAATGTAATCCACCTGCATCGCTTGCAGGGTGTCAATGGTGTCAATGATGCTCTCCCCCTTCACCACCGAAGAAGTCGATACCGTAAAGTTAGTCACTTCCGCGCTCAAGCGCTTGGCCGCAATCTCAAACGACGACCGCGTCCGCGTGCTCGGCTCATAAAATAAGGTCAACACCTGCCGCCCCCGCAGCGGCGGCATCTTCTTCACCGACTGCCGGATCAATTCCTTAAACGGCTTGGCCGTCTCCAACAAAAAACGAATCTCCTCCACGCTGAGGGACTCAATGTCGAGTAGGTCTTTGCGTCCTTTCATGAGGCTTGGTATTTGTTATCCACCAAAAATAGCCCGTCCTGCCCATCCTGCTCCCGCAGCCGCACCCGCAAATACGACTCCTTCCCCAAGGGCTGCTCCAGCCCACAATAGTCCGGCTGAATCGGCAACTCCCGCCCCCCCCGGTCCACCAACACCGCCAACTCAATCCGCGCCGGCCGCCCATATTCAAACAACGCATCAATCGCCGCCCGTATCGTCCGCCCCGTATACAACACGTCATCCACCAAAATCACCAATTGACCCTTCAAGTCGTTCGGCAGCTGCGTCTTCCCAAAATCCGGCGTGAAGGTGGCCCGCTGCGGGTCGTCCCTATACAAGGTGATATCTAACATCCCCACCTGCACCCCGGGGCGCTCCTCCTCCAACACCTTAGCCAAACGCTGCGCCAGCGGCACCCCCCGGCGGTGAATCCCCACCAAGATAAAGGACTCCTTGGGGTGCCGCTCAAGGATTTGATAGGCTAAGCGGTGGATCTTGGTGTCGATCGCGCGCGCGCCAAGCAGTTGCAGGCCAGAAGCTTCCATCGCTCAAGAAAAATGAAGGGTGGCAATGTCGCTGCGGCGCTGGCTGCCCGCAAAATCCACCTTGGCCGCCTCCGCATACACTTTCTCCCGCGCCTCCGCCAAGGTCGGCGCCTGCGCCACCACCGCCAACACCCGCCCCCCATGGCTCTCATACGCCCCCTCCGCATTGCGCCGCGTGCCGCAGTGATACACCCGCACCCCCTCCACCGCCTCCAAGCCCCCGATCACATCCCCACTGCGGCTCGTTTCCGGATAGCCCGCGCTCGCCAAGATCAAACAAACACTCCAGCCCCCCCTCTGCTCCAACAACTCCGGCCGCAACTCCCCTCCCGCCGCTAATTTTAAATACTGCGCCAAATCCCCCCCGAATAGCGGCATCACCGCCTCGCACTCCGGATCCCCAAAGCGACAGTTGTATTCAATCACCTTCGGACCCTCCGCCGTCAGCATCAGCCCAAAATACAAAAACCCCCGGTACGGCAAGCCATCCGCCCGCAACCCCGCCACCGTCGGTTGCACAATGCAGCGCTCCACTTCCGCCATCACCTCCGCCCCCACCAAGCCCGGCGACGCCACCGCTCCCATCCCCCCCGTGTTCGGCCCCTCATCCCCATCCCGCACCCGCTTGTAGTCCCTCGCCGGCGTCAAAATCTGATAGCGATCGTCCACAATCGAACAAAACACCGAAAGCTCCGGCCCCCTCAGGCATTCCTCCACCACCAGCCGCCCCGCCCCAAACTGCCGCTTCACCAACACCGCCTCCACAAAAGCCTCCACCTCCGCCATGGTCTCACACACCGCCACCCCCTTGCCCGCCGCCAGCCCATCAAACTTTAACACCACCGGCACCCCCGTCACCGCCGCCATCGCCTCCTCCGCCGTGTCCACCACCACATACCCCGCCGTCGGGATCCCGTGCCGCACCAAAAACGCCTTGGCAAAGGCCTTGCTCGCCTCCAACTGCGCCGACTCCTTCGGCGGCCCCCAACACGGAATCCCCGCCGCTTCACACAAATTCGCCAAGCCCTGATCCGTCACCAACAAACTCTCCTCCCCCGCCACACACAGATCAATCCCCTCCTCCAACATAAACCCGATCAAACTCGGCAAATCCCGCGCCCGCGTCCGCTCCGCCACCTCAAAAATGGCATCGCTCCCCGGCCAACAAAACAACTGCGGCGGCACCGGCGACTCCGCGAGGGCCACAAGCAGAGCGTGCTCCCGTCCACCTTTTCCAGTTACCAAAATCTTCATAGCAAAATATCGCATCGGATGCCTCCCCGTCCCACCAGCGAGACCGCGACCGTTCCCATCCGCCGGATGCCCCCGCGCGCAAGGGAACTTTCGCATCCCTGCCCCCCAGCGCAAGTTCCGGTTGCCGTTCCCAACCCGCCCCAGCACACTCCCTCAGCAATCCTCAACTCCTCTTTCACACTCTCATGGGCGCTCAATGGAAACAAAAATGGCGGGAACTCACCTCCAATAAAAAAGGCCAAGTCGTCGGCAAACTCGTCCGCGAAATCCAAGTCGCCGTCCAACAAGGCGGCGTCGACCCCTCCATGAACGCCCGGCTCTACGCCGCCCTCGAAAAAGCCCGCAAAAATTCCGTCACCCGCGACACCATCGAGCGCGCCATCAAAACCGGCTCCGGCCAAGGTGCCGAAAAAACCCAACTCGAATCCGTCATCTACGAAGGCTTCACCCCTCACAAAATCCCCGTGATGGTCGAAGCCCTCACCGATAACCGCAACCGCACCGGCCCCGAAATCCGCACCCTCTTCAAAGCCGGCGCCCTCGGCACCCCAGGCAGCGTCGCCTTCTTCTTCGAACACCTCGGCGTCGTCGAAGCCGTCCACCCCGACAGCGCCCGCCCCGCCGAAGACGACGCCATCGAATCCGGCGCCCAAAACGTCGAAGACCTCGACCCCGAAGAAATCCCCCCAGGCCACGTCGGCGCCACCTTCCTCACCGACCCCAAAGAACTCGCCGCCGTCTCCAAAGCCCTCGCCGCCCTCGGCTGGAAACTCCAAGCCAGCGAACTGCGCTACCTCGCCAAATCCTTCCCCGAACTCACCGAAGACCAACACCAAGAAGTCGGCGCCTTCCTCTCCGCCCTCGACGACCACGGCGACGTCCACCGCGTCTACGCCGCCCTCAAATAATCCCCCCCCCGCCCCAGGGACCCCGCAGAAACGCCCGGACAACCCAAGGCTTCCCCGTGGCCCAACCCAGCCTCGTCCGCGGCGCCCCCTCCACCCCAAAGGCACGGCCCCTCCACCCCAAAAACGCGCCGCATCCGCCTCAAAGGCACCGCTCATCTGCCCCAACGGGGCTGCGCATACCAGCCCAGGGCAACGCCCTGGGTATCTCCGGTCAAAAAATAAACCGAGCCCTGAAGGGGCGGCCCACCACGCATTGATCCCTCGCGGATGATCCCACGCCTCCCATGCCTCTCATGCCTCCCATACATCCCATGCCTCCCACCCTGAACCGCTTTCTCTCGCCGCACAAGCCCCCCATTGGCTAGGGGCACTCCCATCTCCACCACCAGGCCCCCCCGCCCGCACCCGGCCGGTCCGGACCGGCACCATCTGCCCGTCCGGACCCGCCTGATTCGCTCAAATACCCATTAAATGCCCTTGCCGCTCGGACCCCGCCGCAGCAGCCGCAATTGGTCCAAACTCAGCACCGGCGCCCCCAGCAAAGGCTTCAGCGCCGCAATCAAGGCCTCCAAGCGCGCGATTTCTTCCGTGCGCCGCGTCGTCGGCGTCAGCCGCCGCAGCCGCACAACGTCCGCCGTAAACATGGCCTCCATCTGGTGCGATGCCTTGCCAGACAACTCCCGCATCTTAATCGAGGCCCGCTGCGTCAAACTCCGCATCATGCTCGGAATGATGTTGTAAAGCGGCCGCGCATTGTTGCGCAACCACTCCCGCCGCCCATTGCGCACGATCTTGTTCACCATCTCGCTGGTGTATTCCCCGCTCATGTCCTCAAAATCATGGCTGATCACCACCCGCACCGGCGTCGGCGGCATGTGCCGCGAGGCCTGCAGCGAGGGATCCGTCGCCTTAGGAGTAGCTAGGAAAATCCCCTCTAACAATACAATCTGAGCCCGCTCATCCTCCCACACCACATAGGCTGTGTTCCCAATCGCCGTCGCCAAGAGCCGATCCGTCGCCTTGAAAACCAAGGGATGATCCCAGGTCAGAAAATCTGCGTCCTCCCGCACCATCGCCGTGGTCCGGCTATAACACAACTTCAAACCATCCTTGGGGATCTCCTCCAAGCGGAACGTAGCCTCAGGATTCGGCTTCACCACCACGGTGCGACCACTCTTGGTCTCCACCAAAATCCCCAACTGCTCCAAGGTCCGATTCATGAAGATGTCCAGCGAATCGTCCTCATCCGTCGACTTCATCCGCGAGGTCGCCTGCTCCGCGCCATTTTTGCGACAAGAAACCGCCTCCAGAAAACGGTCACGCTGCTTGTCGATCCGCTTCAGCGCGGCCTCGTGCACCGCCTCCGACTTCTTCACCACCGCCTTCCATTCCTCGTCCAACTTCGGATTGTGCTTCACCCCGATCCGCTTCGCCAAATCATGCACTGGCTTGGCGAACTCCGCCGCCGTCTCCGCCTGCGCTGGCGTCCACTGCGAAAAGGCGTGCAGCCCTTCCTCCAGCCACTGCGCCGTCATCTCCTGCGGGGTGTCCTCCACCACCGGCACCAACACCTTCAAGGAGTCGCGCCGCTTCGAATTTTCCGCCACAAAAACCCGGCTCGCCGCTTCCTCCAAGGTCATCGGCGTGTCCCACAGCACCGTCAGATCCATGCCCGGAAAACTCCGCCCCACCGCATCTTCTTCCCCCACCACCACCACGCTCGGCGCAATGTCGTCGCTCCCGCGAATCTCCGGGCCCACCAACTCGACCAAGCCCTGCACTTTCTTCGACAACACCTTCTCCACCGCCATAGCCCGGCTCCGGTTCGCACAAATCACCAGCGCCGTCGGCAACGGAGCCGGCGGCGGCAATTCCTCCCCAGGGACCCCCGGCACGGCCGGCACCGTCGGCACCACCGGCGGGGCCGGATTCACCAGCGAAGCCAACCACGCCGCCACCACTCCATCCGCCGCCGACGCCACCGCCTTGGCCTTGCCTTTCTTCGCCTCCGCACTCGCCGCCTTCCCCTGCACCTTAAATTCCTCCTTCAAGCCCTCCCGCGTCTCCGGCTTCAGCGACTCCACCCGCACCACCGAAACCTCCCGCCGGGGCACGCCCAAGGCCTGCTGCCGCGTATTGCGAAATATATAGCGACCCTGTTCCTGACCATCTAACAAATAATCGATGATCTGGTCCCGCGCCTCCTCCCGGCCTTCTTTCCACAATTTCAGGGCCTCCTTCAACTTCGGTTCCCCCACCGCCAGCGGCTTCACCAAGCCATCCGCCTCCCGGTCCCACGCACTCACCGCCAGCAACTTCAGCACCGCCGCTTCCAAGGCCTCCTGGCCCTTGCGCTGTGCCGATACCTTGCGCGGCGACCCAAAGGCCTCCGGATCCAACAAATGCAGCCGCCCAAAATGGCTCTTGGCATCTTGTTCCGGCCCCGCATCGCTCAAAATCAGCAAACTCTTCGTCGCCGGCGCCACCACTCCCACCGCCTCCCAAAACGCATTGCCCCCTTCTTCCGTCCACTCCAAACTCTCCCCCCCCGCCACGATCACCACGTCCCATCCCGCTTCCGCCGCCGCCGCCGAACGCTTGCCCCGCCCTCCTGACAGATCTTCCAAACTGCACGACTCCCATGGCCGCGCCCCATCCGCGAACGGATTGCCCGCCTCCTCGGCCTTCTCTGCTTTCTCCGCCTTCTCCGCTTTCTTGGCCACGGCCTTCTTCGCCACCTTGGCCCCAGGCGCAAAATCCTCCGCGCCCACCCGCCCAAAGGCATAGCCAAACCGCCGCGAAAATTCCAGCTCCAAGCCCTCTAACAGCGCCTCCGGAGCCAACAACAACACCCGCTCCGCACTCCCAAACGTCCGCAACCGCTGCACGATCAGCCCCGCTTCCACCGTCTTCCCCATCCCCGCCTCATCCGCCAACAGCACCCGCGGATGCGCCTGCCGCGTCGCCTGCACCGCCACATACAATTGGTGCGGCCGCGGATTGTAGCGCCCATTGAAAAAACCGCGCAGCGGTGCCCGCAAGGTCTTAAACCGCCGGTACAGCGCCCGATGCCGCAAGTTGTACACCGGCTTGTCATCCACCTGCGCATTCAGCAGCCGATCAAACGGCTTGCTAAAGGTCAGCGAGTCCGACAAGCGGCACTCCTCTACTTTCTTTCCTTTGTTAATGTAAGTGACCAGCCCGTCCTTCTCGATCAAGTCCTCCACCGTAAACTCCTTCCCCTCCTGCGTCTTCAACACATCCCCCACCGAAAAACTCACCCGCGTCAGCGGCGGATTCTCAATCGTATACACCCGCGTCGTCTCGCTCGAGGGAAACACAATGTTCACCCGATCCGGCTCTACTTTCAGCACCAGTCCCAATCCCAGTTCCGGCTCCGTTTGGCTCAACCAGCGCTGCCCTGCTACAAATCGATTCGCTACCATGTAGTTTATTGTGTCAAATTGAAAAACAAGAGCTATAGGGAGACTCGGCAAGAGGTCAAGAAGTTCCGCCCTAAATCATCCCTCCGGTTTCATAAGCCGCTCATTATCAATGCTCGATACTTTTGCCTCACCTCAGCCCAGTGCGACATAATTTCGCACCCCTCCTCCCTCAGGGCAGCACCGTCTCCGGCAAAACGTCCACCTCCAGCACCTGGCAGCTCAACATCTTGTCTTCCGCAAAGTCAAAGTAGCCCAAAAAGCACTGGCCGGACAACAAGTGGTGAAACCACTCCCGATCGTCCTCCCACATCTCCTCAAAAGGCACCTCCCCCACCGCCGTCCACCGCGGAATCGCCTCCTCCGTCTCCCTCGCCTCCCCCTCGCAGCCCTCCGCCCGAAACACATGGCAATACAATCTCAACCCATCCACAAACTGAAACGCCAAGCGCCCCACCTCGCTCACCCCCGTGGCCCGCACCCCTAATTCCTCCTCGGTCTCCCGCACCGCGCACTCCTCCGGACTCTCCCCCACCTCCAACTTCCCCCCCGGCCCATTGATCTTCCCCGCCCCCAAGCCCCGCTTCTTCCGAATCAACAACACCTCCCCGCCCCGCACCACAAACATCAGCGTCGCCACCATCCCAGGCTCCCACCGACTCCAGTCCGTCGGCTCAAATACAACAGATCGTTCAGTCCCCATCCCCGCCCATCCCCCACATTTCCCCCCCAGGCAAGCTCCATCTTCCCGCCCGCCCTCCCCCCCAGCAGGAAACTAGACACGCCCCCAACCCCTCGCCACTGTGCCCCCCTCGCCCCCTTCCCTTCCCGCCATGCTTCCCCCGCTCTGCCTCGCCCCCAGGCCCCCTCTCTTCCCCTCCCTCCTCGCCCTCGCCCTCGCCTCCGCCTGCTCCCCCTCTCCCGCGCCCCCCGCCCCCCGCACCGCCCCCATCCCCGTCCTCACCTCCCACCCCCTGCGCAAAAACGTCCCCCTCCTCCTCCCCGCCATCGGTCAAGTCCGTCCCAGCGCCACCGTCACCGTCCGCCCCCAAGTCAGCGGCCAACTCGCCGCCGCCCACTTCCGCGAAGGCCAATCCGTCCAACGCGGCGACCTCCTCTTCTCCATCGACCCCCAACCCTTCGAAGTCGCCCGCCAATCCGCCCAAGCCGCCCTCGAAGTCGCCCAAGCCGAAGCCGCCCAGGCCTCCGCCCAAGAAAAACGCTACACCGAACTCGCCCGCGGCGGCTCCGTCGCCGCCGAACTCGTCGAACAAGCCCACACCGCCCTCCTCACCGCCACCGCCCGCGTCGCCGCCGCCCAGGCCGCCTCCGAGGAAGCCCAGCTCAACCTCAACTACTGCCACATCACCGCGCCCCTCTCCGGCCGCCTCGGCCGCCGCCTCCTCGACCCAGGCAATACCGTCCAAGCCCGCCTCACCGAACTCGTCGTCATCAACCAACTCCAGCCCGCCGAAGTCACCTTCTCCCTCGCCAGCCGCCACCTCCCCGCCCTCCGCCAACACGCCGCCGCCTCCCCCTCCCCCCTCCTCGTCAGCGCCACCCCAGAAGGCACCCCCTCCTCCCCCCAGCGCGGCACCCTCGCCTTCTTCGACAACTCCCTCCGCCCCGCCACCGGCACCATCGAACTCCTCGCCTCCTTCCCCAACGACTCCCCCACCGACGCCCCCACCCTCTGGCCAGGCCAATTCGTCAACGTCCACCTCCACCTCGCCGAATCCCCCAACGCCCTCACCATCCCCGCCTCCGCCCTCCAAACCGGCCAAGACGGACCCTACGTCTACCTCATCGGCCCAGACCTCCTCGCCCATCCCCGACCCCTCGCCGTCGACCGCTTCTTCGAAGGCGACGCCCTCATCCGCGACGGCCTCGCCGAAACCGACCAAGTCGTCACCGACGGCCAAAGCTTCCTCCGCCCCGGCGCCCCCGTCTCCCTCCTCCCGCCCCCGGCCTCCCCTCAGCCATGAACCTCCCCGCCTTCAGCATCCAGCGCCCCGTCACCACCACCCTGGCGATGCTGGCCCTCTTCGCCTTCGGCCTCCTCGCCTACCAACGCCTCCCCGTCAGCGACCTCCCCAACGTCGATTTCCCCACCATCGCCGTCTTCGCCAACCTCCCCGGCGCCAGCCCCGAAACCATGGCCGCCTCCGTCGCCACCCCCCTCGAAAAAGCCTTCAGCTCCATCCCCGGGGTCGACTCCATGACCTCCTCCAGCGCCCTCGGCAGGACCAACATCACCCTCCAATTCTCCCTCTCCCGCAACATCGACGCCGCCGCCCTCGACGTCCAATCCGCCATCTCCTCCTCCCTCCGCAGACTCCCCCCAGACCTTCCCAGCCCCCCCTCCTTTCGCAAAATCAACCCCGCCGACTCCCCCGTCCTCTTCCTCGTCCTCACCTCCGAAACCCTCCCCCTCTCTCAAGCCGACGCCTACATCCAAACCCTGGTCGCCCCCCGCCTCTCCTCCCTCCCCGGCGTCGCCCAAGTCTCCATCTACGGCTCCCAAAAATACGCCGTCCGCATCCAAGCCAACCCCCTCGCCCTCACCGCCCGCTCCCTCACCCTCGAGGACCTCCGCCTCGCCCTCCAAGCCGGCAACAGCAACCGCCCCACCGGCACCCTCAACGGCCCCGCCCAAACCTTCACCATCAAATCCAGCGGCCAACTCCCCGACGCCGCCGCCTTCCGCAACCTCATCGTCGCCTACCGCGACGCCGCCCCCATCCGCCTCGAAGACGTCGCCACCGTCTCCGATAGCATCGAAAACGACCTCTCCGCCACTTGGTTCAACCAAGACCGCTCCCTCGCCATCGCCATCGAACGCCAACCCGGCAGCAACACCGTCGCCGTCGTCGACGCCATCAACAGCCTCCTCCCCGAAATCCGCCGCCAACTCCCCGGCGGCCTCCACCTCGACCTCCACCTCGACCGCTCCGAACCCATCCGCCGCTCCATCCACGACGTCCAGCTGACCCTCCTCCTCAGCATCGCCCTCGTCGTCCTGGTCCTCTTCATCTTCCTGCGCCGCCTCTCCGCCACCCTCATCCCCTGCCTCGCCATCCCCCTCTCCCTCCTCGGCACCTTCGCCGCCATGCACCTCCTCGGCTTTAGCCTCAATAACCTCTCCCTCATGGCCCTCACCCTCGCCGTCGGCTTCGTCGTCGACGACGCCATCGTCGTTTTAGAAAATATCGTCCGCCACATGGAACGCGGCGCCACCGCCCGCCAAGCCGCCCTCCGCGGCTCCCGCGAAATCGCCTTCACCGTCGTCTCCATGACCATCTCCCTCGTCGTCGTCTTCCTCCCCGTCCTCTTCATGGAAGACCTCCTCGGCCGCCTCTTCAAAGAATTCGCCCTCACCATCGGCATCGCCGTCCTCGTCTCCGGCGTCGTCTCCCTCACCCTCACCCCCATGCTTTGCAGCCGCTTCCTCGCGGCCCCCGCCGCCCTCGAACATCCCCGCGGCCTCTTCCGCTTCACCGAAGCCCTCCTCTCCGCCCTCCAGCGCACCTACGAACACTCCCTCCGCGCCGTCCTCCAACACCCCCGCCTCACCCTCCTCGCCACCGCCGCCACCATCGCCCTCACCGCCACCCTCTTCTCCAGCCTCCCCAAAGGCTTCATCCCCAGCGAAGACCTCGGCCAAATCTCCATCGTCACCGAAGGCGCCCCCGACGCCTCCTTCGCCTCCATGGTCACCCACCAACGCCGCGTCGCCGACATCGTCCAAGCCAACCCCTACGTCGCCGGCTTCACCTCCAGCGTCGGTGCCGGCGGCCCCAACGCCACCGCCAACGCCGGCCGCCTCAGCCTCCGCCTCATCCCCCGCCACCAGCGCCCCTCCGCCAGCCAAATCGTCAACGCCCTCCGCCCCCAACTCGCCCGCATCCCCGGCATCCGCGCCTTCCCCCAAGTCCCCCCCGCCATCCGCCTCGGCGGCACCTCCTCCAAATCCCCCTACCAA
>CALQKQ020000071.1 GCA_943331195.2 Akkermansia muciniphila
AGGAGGAGGCGCCGTGGGATCATGAGGGGAGGGGGGCGAGGCGGGCGGCTTCGAGGGTGTAGGCGAGGTGGGGGGTGTAGAGGAGGGGCTCGAGGAGGAAGGAGTCGTGGCCTTTGAGGCTGTGGACGGTGATGTGCATGACCTGGCACTGAGCTTCGCGGAGGTGGCGGACGAGGGCGCTTTGTTCTTCGGGGTAGAAGCAGAAATCGCTGTCGATGCTGAAGACGAGGAAGTGGTGGTGGTGGCGGCGGCAGGGTTCGAGGAGTTGGGTCCAGGAGGCGGCCCCGGCTTCTTCGACGGGGTCGAAGGTGCTCCAGGCTTCGCAGATGCGGAGGTAGGTGTTGGCGTCGAAGCGGCTGACGAATTTTTTGCCTTGGTGAAGCATGTAGCTTTCGATGCGGCCGCGGAGGCGATACCAGGCGAGGCCTTCGCCGGGTTGTTTGACTTCGCCGCGGGCGCGGGATTCGATTTCGTCGAGGTGGACGAAGGATTTGTGGCTGATCATGCGGGCGAGCGCGAGGCCGTAGGTGGGGGGGGCTCCGCGGTAGTAGTCGCCGGCGTTGAAGTTGGGGTCGTTTTCGATGGCGAGGATTTGCTCGAAGAGGAAGAGGCGGTTGAGGACGGTGGTGGTGCCGCCGCTGGCGATGGGGGCGACGACGCGGACGCGGTCGGGGTATTGGGTGGCGAGGGCGAGGGCGCAGAGGCCGCCGACGCTGGGGCCGACGGCGGCCTGGAGGGTGTGGATGCCCAGGTGGTCGAGGAGGAGCATCTGGGAGGCGACGATATCCGAGACGGAGAGGTGGGGGAAGGAGCTGCCCCAGGGCTGGGCGGTGGCGGGATTTTCCGAGGCGGGGCCGGTGGAGCCGTAGCAGCCGCCGAGGTAGTTGGCGCAGATGACGCAGTATTTGTCGGTATCTAAGGCCTTGCCGGGGCCGATGAAATCGCTCCACCAGCCGAGGTGGAGGTCCTCGGACCAGCGCTCGGCGGTGCCGGGGACGGCGGGGTTGAAACCGGCGGCGTGTTGGCTGCCGGAGAGGGCGTGGAAGAGGAGGATGGCGTTGGAGGCCTCGGGGTTGAGGTGGCCCCAGGTTTCGTAGGCGAGGGTGAAAGCGGGGAGGCTTTCGCCGGAGCGGAGGGGGAAGGTGTGAGGGTGGTGGAAGAAGCGGGTCATGGGGGGGAGTGGGTCTCAATAGACCTTTTCGCTGGCCTTTTGCCAGGAGGGCAGGTGGATGATGGTGTTGAGCATTTCGTAGGCGACGATGGCGGGATGCTTGGTGGCATCGATGTCGTGGACGAGGTGTTGATGGGCGTATTTGCCTGTCGAGTAGAATTCTAAAACGGGCTTGGTTTCGGCCTCGTAGGTTTGGATGCGGTGCTCGATGACGTCGTCGCGGGCGTCGTCGAAGCGGTTGTCTTTGAGGGCGCGTTTGCGGAGGCGGCGGCGGAGTTCGTCGCGGTCGGGGCAGGAGAGGTGGAAGACGCCCATGACTTCGATGTAGGCTTCCATGATTTTGGCTTGGCCGATGTTGCGGGGGATGCCGTCGAGGATGAGGAAGTCGATGTCGGGTTTGAAGGTGTGGGAGTCGGCTTGGGAGCGGATGTTGGCTTCCCAGAGTTGCACGGTGAGTTCGTCGGGGACGAGCAGGCCTTTGGAGGAGTATTCGATGAAGGCTTTGCCGAGGGGGGTGCGAGTGTCGAGGGAGCGGAAGACGTCGCCGCAGGCGAAGTGGATGAAGCGGGGGATGCGGCCGAGGATGGCGCCTTGGGTGCCTTTGCCACTGCCCGGAGCGCCGAAGATGAGGAAAGTCTGGTAGGGGACGGGGGGCGGGATGCTCATGGGTCGGGGAGAAAAACAGGGAGGGTAGCCGGGGCTGGGGAAGCGTGGCCTTCTCTATCGCAGCCCTTGCGGAATAAAACTGGAATTTTGGCGCGGGCCGGGCGAAGGCGCGGCATGAGCGCTTTGCGAATCGTGATAGCCACCCACAATGCCCACAAGACGGGGGAGTTCCGCGCGCTTTTGGGGGAGGGCTGGCAGGTGGAGGATTTGGCGTCGTACCCGGAGCTGCCGGTGCCGGAGGAGGATGGGGACAGCTTTGCG
The DNA here is from genome assembly GCA_943331195.2 of Akkermansia muciniphila. Classification (GTDB taxonomy): domain Bacteria; phylum Verrucomicrobiota; class Verrucomicrobiia; order Verrucomicrobiales; family V1-33; genus CAIZWU01. The sequence goes on from CALQKQ020000071.1 coordinate 2,099, forward strand.
GCCAATGCGGCGATCAAGGCGCGCGCGGCGGGGGAGCGGTTAGGGGCGGAGGTGTTGGTGGTGGCGGACGACTCGGGCTTAGAAGTGGAGGCCTTGGGGGGGCGGCCGGGGATTTTTTCGGCGCGGTATGCGGGGGCGGGGGCGAGCGATGCGGGGAACCGGGCCTTGGTGTTGCGGGAGATGGCGGGGGTGCCGGAGGGGTCGCGGCAGGCGCGTTTTCGCTGTGTGTTGGCGGTGGCGCGGGGAGGGGAGGTGGTGGCTTCTTTTGAGGGGGTAGTGGAGGGGCGGCTGGTGGAAGCGGCGGAGGGGGAAGGGGGGTTTGGCTATGATCCGATTTTTGTGCCGGAGGGGGAGGTGGCCACGTTTGGGGCCTTGGCTGCGGAGGTGAAGCATCGCATGAGTCACCGGGCGCGGGCGCTGGCGGGGCTTTTGCGGTGGTTGGAAGATGCTGATTTGACGAAGTCGGCTTGATTTGATCTAATGAGGAGGCGTGCTGCGCCGTTTCTGCGCTGTCAACTTACCAATACCTCACTCATGTCCCAGGATATTCACGAATCCCCCGAACTACTCGTCGAGCCGGTTGCCAGCGAGACGCCGGAGCAGCGCGAGGGCTACTGGCGGAAATTGGGGGGGGGATCGCTGACGATCAGTTTGATTGTCCATGCCATTGTGATTTTGGTGGCGGTGCTGTGGATCTTGGAGACGCAGCGGGCGGGCAAAGAGGAGGTGACGTTCTTGCCGGGGGGAGGTGGCGGCGGGGGCGGCGGGGAGCAGAAGCTGGCGCAGAAGCGGCAGCGGGCGATTTCGCAAAGTGCGCCGAAGACGAGAATTGCGTCGGCGGTGGCCAATGCTGACGCGGTGACGCTGCCGGATGTCAGCAGCACGCTGACGGCGATGTCGTCGCTTTCGAGCGTGAGTCTGGGTGGGGCGGGCCTGGGCAGCGGCGAGGGGATGGGTCGTGGGACGGGGAAGGGGACGGGGGTGGGCTCGGGGATTGGGAGCGGCTGGGGACCGGGGAGCGGGGCGGGTTTTATTTCGTTGCCGAAGCTGTATGCGAGCCGCTGTTCGCCGGCGGAGCGGGCGGCGAAGATGAAGGCGAATGGGGGATCCCCCGAGTGTGAGGCTGCGGTGAAGCAGGGGCTGGAGTGGCTGGCTAAAAAGCAAAATACCGATGGTTCCTGGGGGTCGCAACACAAAGGGGGGATGACGGGCCTAGCGCTGCTGGCCTATTTGGGGCACTGCGAGACGCCGGAATCGCTGAAGTATGGGGAAACCGTGCTCAAGGGGATTACCTATTTGATCGATTTGGGGCGGAATCAAAAGCAGGAGCAGTTTGCGGGGATCTTTTCGCCGCGGCCGCAGGTGGTGAGCAGCACCTACGAGCACGGCATTGCGACGTACGCGCTGGGCGAGATGTATTCCTTTGCGAAGCTGGGCACCAAGGAATTGCCCGGGTTGCGGGAAGGGTTTGAAAAGGGGGTGAAGATCATCATCGAGAAGCAGAACGCCAATGGCTCGTGGATTTATAAAGAGGGGATCGGCTATGACCCCAACGGGGGCAACGACCTCTCCGTGACTGGTTGGCAATACCAGGCGCTCAAGGCCGCCAAGCACACCAATCTCAATATCACGGGCTTGGCCAAGTCGGTCAACAAGGTCGAGAAATACTTGGAGTCGATGCAGACGCCCGACGGCGGGTTTGGCAATGCGGACCGCGGGGCGGGCTACAATCAATGGAATCTAACCGGAACGGCTTTGCTAGGACTGCAGACGCTTGGGGGCAGCAATACGGGGCCAGTGAACAAGGGGATTCGCTGGTTGATGGAGGAGACCCGCAAGGAGCCGCTGTCGTGGAATAAAGAGGCTTCGCTGTATGCGTGGTATTACAATACGCAGGCCATGTTCCAAAAGGGAGGTGAGGCTTGGAAGTTGTGGAACGAGCAGTTCCAAAAAGAGGTGTTGGCAAACCAACTTCCGGAGGGCAACTACAAGCCGGAAGGCGGGGCCGGCGCGGGCAGCGCGAGCGCGGCGGGGGCCGATGCCGACCTCTATCGGACGACGCTTTGCACCCTGATGTTGGAGGTGTACTACCGCTATCTTAAGGTGGGCGGACGTGAGGAAGGCGGCAGCACGAGCGGGTTGATCCCGGTGCGGGCGAACTGAGTCGGGGTGGCATTTTTCACAAAAGGGCATGTTGAGCGATTCCCACGCCCATTTGGCGTCGTCGGCGTTTGCGGACGAGGTTGAGGAGGTGTTGGCGCGGGCGGCGGCGGCGGGGGTGAGTCGGGTGGTGGCGGTGGGCTGCGATGTGGCGAGCAGTCGCCGCAGCTTGGAACTGGCGGAGCGCTATCCGCAGGTTTGGGCGACGGTGGGGCTGCACCCGACGTATGTCACGGAGGAGCCGCAGGAGGATTGGTTGGAGCAGTTGGGGGCGATGGCGGGGCATCCGCGCTGCGTGGCCGTGGGGGAGACTGGGCTCGATTTTTACCATCCGGCGCCGGAGGGCTGGGCGTGGGAAGACTACGTGGAGCGGCAGCGGGCTTGCTTTGCGGCGCAGTTGGCCTTGGCGGCGGCTTGTGGAAAAAATGTGGTGGTGCACCAGCGGGACCGCAGTGGGACGGCATGTTGGGAAGCGATCAAGGGGATGGTGGGCCCGTTTCAAGGTCGTTTGCGGGCAGTGTTTCACTGTTGGCTGCATTCCTGGGAGGAGGCGCGCCCCGTGGTGGAACAAGGGCATCTCATCTCCTTTACGGGGATCGCTACTTATAAGAATGCGGCGGTGGTGGAGGCCTGCGCGCGCCAGGCGGCGGCAGGCAGCTTTATGTTGGAGACGGACAGTCCGTATTTGGCGCCGGTGCCGCAGCGGGGGAAGCGCAATGAACCGGCGTTTCTGCGGGAGACGGCGGCCCACGTGGCCCGGGTGCGCGGGGTGAGCGTGGAAGCGCTGGGGGCCATGACGGACGCGGTGGCGGAAGGGTTTTTCCGCTTCTCCTGAAGGCCGGCAGCCTGAGCAGGCCAGCAGCCTGAGCCGGCCGGGGGCCGAGGTTGGGGCGGCGGCGTCTTTCTCTTGGCAGGGAGGCGAAGCTCGGCATGAGTGGGGGAATGAGTGATATCGCACAGCGCTTGCAGGAAATCCGGGATCGCGTGGCGGCGGCGGCGCGGCGGTCGGGTCGGGCGCCGGAGGAGGTGGCCTTGGTGGCGGTGAGCAAGACGTTTCCGCCGGAGTTGATCCGGGAGGCGGCGCAGGCTGGGCAGCGCTTGTTTGGGGAGAGCCGGGTGCAGGAATGCCTGGAGAAAATTCCGGCGCTTTCGCCCCAGTTGCGCTGGCATTTCATTGGGCATTTGCAGTCGAACAAAGTGCGCAAGGTGTTGCCGCTCTGCGAGGCGTTTCATAGCGTGGACAGCGCGTCCCTGGCGCAGGACATGGATCGGATTGCGGGAGAGGAGGGGTGTCGGCCGCAGATTTATCTGCAAGTGAACGTGGCGGAGGAGGCGCGGAAATTTGGATTTGCGGAGGAGGCGCTGCGCCGCGCGATCGGCCCGCTGCTGGAGTTGCCGCGGGTGGAGGTGGTCGGGCTGATGACGATTCCCCCGCTGGCGGCGGATCCGGAGGCGTCGCGGCGGCACTTTGCGGCCTTGCGCGAATTGCGGGATCGCCTGGAGGCGGAGACTGGGGTGCCGCTGCCGGGGTTATCCATGGGGATGAGCGGTGATTTTGAGGTGGCGATTGAAGAGGGGGCCACGGTGGTGCGGGTGGGCAGCGTGCTGTTTGGGGGGCGCTGAAGGGTGGAAGAGCGGCCGGAAGGAGGGCCGGAAAGAAGGCTTAAGCTTTTTGCAGTTCGACAAGCCCCGCTTTTGCGCGTAAATAGGTGGATGCGTGCGGTTCCTAGTTGGATTTTTCTGGGGAGTTTGTTGATGCTGAGTCCGGCTGGGGCGGTGCATGTGCTGGGGACGACGGGGAACACGGCGGCACCGGGGGACGATCCGGGGTTTGCCCAGGTGGGAACGCTGAATGGGGCTTCGGCGGTTTATTTGGGGAACCGCTGGGTTCTCACGGCGGCCCATGTGGGGTTGGGAAGCGTGTATTTTGGGGGCATTCCCTATGCCGCCTCTGGCCCCGCGACCCAGCTGAACAATCAAGGGGTGCCTGGGATGGCGGCCTTTGCGGACATGATTTTATTTCAGATTGGCGGCGACCCTGGGTTGGCGGGCTTGGCGATTAGCGCGGGGTCGCCGGTGTTCAACGACGATCTGGTGATGATAGGCAATGGGGTGAACCGCAGCGCGTCGCGCAGTTATTGGAACGTGGTGCAGGGGCCCAATCCAGCGGACGATTTGTGGACGGTGGCGGGCGGGCCGGGGCCTGGGGTGGAGGCGGTTTTTTTGTCGGCGGCGGGGAATGCGGTCCGCTGGGGCACGAACCATGTAGAGTCGGTGGGGGACGTCGATGTCGACGACGGCTCTGGGATGACGCGCTCGTTTTACACTGATTTTGACGACGATGTGGTGGGGCGCCCGAACGAGGCCCAGGGCGTGTTGGGGGACAGTGGTTCGGCGGTCTTTCGCAAGCAAGGGGCGCAGTGGGAGCTGCTTGGGCTGACGTATGCGGTGAGCACGCTCAGCGGGTTTGACAGCATTCCGGAGTTCCCTTCTAGCAGTGTGATTGATGAGGGCTTGACGTTTGCGGCGGACCTCAGTTTTTACCGCGGGCAGATTTTACAAATCATTCCGGAGCCGGGCAGCGCGGCGCTAGCGGGGGCGGGCCTGCTGGGCTTGGGCTGTCGTCGGCGCCGCTAGGATAGGGTTGCCGATGTGCGCGATGGGTTTCCTGTCAGCCGAGGTGGATCCGTGGGCGGTGTTGGGCAGTGTGCTGCTGCTGCTGCAGTGGGCCATGATCCCCCACTTGCTCGGGCAGCGCAACAAGTCCCCGAACGCGACGCTGGCTTGGCTGTGGGCGATTTTGCTTTTTCCGATGGTGGGTGGGGTGGCCTACTTTTTGTTGGGATCGGAGCGGGTTTACCGCCGCCGCTTGAAAGTGGTGCGGGATTTTGAGTCGCGCAGCCACCGGCCTGGGATGGCGGTGCCCTGTCCGCATTTTGCGCAGGTTCCGGAAATGGAGCGCATCAATGGGATGCCGCCGACGGGGGGCAACCAGGCGGAACTTTTGGGGGACGGGCCGTCCTTTTTTGCGGCTCTGCTGCGGGTCATTGCGGAGGCTGAGCACCACTTGCACTTAGAGTTTTACATTTGGGCGGCGGATGCGGCGGGTTGCCGGGTGCGCGACGCCCTGGTGGCGGCGGCGCGCCGCGGCGTGGAAGTGCGGGTGCTGTTGGATGAGATTGGATCCCTGGGCACGCGGCGCGCCTTTTTTGGGAGCCTGGAGGAAGCGGGCGGTCACTTTTCGTGGTTTCACACCTTTTCGCCTTGGCGGGGGCGCCTGAACCTCAATTTGCGAAATCACCGCAAGTTGGTCATCGCCGACGGAGTGCAGGCTCTGACGGGCGGGATGAACATTGCGGACGACTATTGGACCGGCTGCAAGGGGCCGCCCTATCGGGACGTCCATCTGTTGGTCGTGGGGCCGGTGGTGGGGCAGTTGGCGGGGGTTTTTGCGGAGGATTGGTATTTTGCCAGCGGCGAGGCGCTATTGGGAGGGGAAGCCTATTATCCGGCTCCTTGGACGGGAGGCGACGTGGAAATGCAAGTGGTCCCGGGCGGTCCGGACAACGATCTCAACGAAATCCAACTGAGTGTTTTAGTGATGCTGCAGCGCTGCCAGCGCAGCCTGCGGCTGATGACGCCTTACTTTGCGCCCGAAGAGGCGGTGCTCTCCGCGATACAGTTGGCGGCGATGCGCGGCGTGGCCATTGAGCTGATGGTGCCGGCTCGGGGCGACCATCTCTATCTCACCCACGTGACGCGGTCTTACTACGAGCGGCTGCTGCCTTTTGGGGTGCGCATTTTCGAATACCAGCCCAGCCTGCTCCACGCCAAGGTGGGCATCATTGACGGCCACAGTGCCCTGTGCGGCAGCGCCAACTTCGACGTCCGCTCCTTGCGCATCAACTTCGAGCTCAACCTGGTGCTGTACTCGCCCCGCCTCGCGGCGGAACTGGATGAGCTCTTCGAGGTCAATCTGCGGGACTGTGAGGAAGTGACGCTGCCAAGCTATGCCGCGCGCCCGTTTCGGCACCGCCTCATGGAAGTGCTCTTCCGCCCCCTGACCTCCACGCTGTGAAGGCGCGGGCCCGGCCCGGGAAGGGGGCCCGGGGATGTTTTCGGGCGGGGGGTGACCAGGCGTGACAGAAACGTGACAAGGTATCATTGGCGCAATGTGCGTCTGAGTGGTTAGTGTTGGACGTCGACTAACCCTAGGATTCTCCCATGATTATCCCCATCCAAATGACCCCGCCTGAAGAGACGGCGCTCCAGCCCCTGCGCGAAGTGGGCAACAATGCCAAGACCCAGTTTTGGGACATGGAGGACGTGATGCAGGCCCTGCGCGTCGCCAACCGCCGCGGCATCCCCTTGCAGCAGCTCTGCTCCCAACCTGGCCCCGACCCCAGCCTGCGCCAGGCCAGCTGAGCGCGCGGCGCTTCTCCTGATCCGGCCTTGCAAAAGCCCTGGTTCAGGCCACTTTTTTGACATGCCGAAGCTTCTGGTAACCCTGAGCGACCTCCCCGTGGAGGGGCGCGTATTTTCAGGCGAAATTCGCCCCGATCTGTTTGGACTGACCGGGCCATATGATCCTCAGTTTGTGCCCCCGCTGCACTATGAAGTGCAGGTGCGCCGCGACGACGGGGACGTGATTGTCGAAGGCAAGTTGGAGGCGCGGTTTCAATTGCAGTGCTCCCGCTGCGCCGCGCGGCTCCCCTGGCGGGTGCGGATGGAGCCCTATTTCAGCTGCGAAGAGCAGGAAGGTGATACACTGGACTTGACAGCGCAGTTTCGCGAAGATATTCTGTTGGCCCTTCCCGGTTACCCACGCTGCGAGGAGTCCAATGTCGAACCTCAGCCCTGTCAAAAGGAAGGCGCGTTCGCTCCCGACAGCGAATTCGTTCCGCTGACTGGGGAGGAACCATCGGACGCCCCCCAGCCAGATGTCTGGCAAGTCCTCGATCACCTTCCTCCGGGCGGGCCTTTGCCTGACCGATAATCCTCTCAACCTCAACTCCCCCATCCCATGGCCGTTCCAAAACGCAAATCTTCCCGCAGCAAGCAAAAAATCCGCGCCGCCTCCCACCGCTGGCACGCGCCGAAGCTGAATTCCTGTTCCAACTGCGGTTCTGCAGTGCCTTCCCATATCGTGTGCCCTTCCTGCGGCACCTATAAGGGCCGCAAGATCATTGAAGTCGCCGAAATCGCTTAAGTCGATCTCGTTGCTTTCGTCGATCTCGTCGCTGTAGGGTCCGCAGGGAGATTCCCTGAGGCCTGGATCGCCGGTCATCCCTCGGGGTGACCGGCGCTTTGCTTGGCGTCTTATGGCCGGTTTTTTGGCCAGCCTGAGGGTCGAGTGCCGACTTCGCTGCGCGGGGAAGTAGGCAGCGCCGGGGCCGTGGCGCGGTTGCTGGCGTGGCGCCGTCGGTTTTCCTGATAACCGGCCCGAAGCCTGCTGCGTATGCTTGGGGTGAAGGGTTGATTTCGCAGCCCTGCTTTTCCTTTGCTTGCCATGTCCCGCCACACCTTGCTTCTCCAGTCCACCTGTTGTGCCGCCGCTATTGCGGGGTCCTTCCTGCTCGGCCGGGCCACGTCTCCTTCCGGCGGGGCCCTCGGGGCGGCGGCGGCGCCAACCCGGACCGTCCGTCTGGCGGCGGATTCTCCTCTGGGAAGCAGGCCGATCTCCGCCGCCGCCACGCCCGAGGAAGCGGCCCAGGCCGCCCTGGCTGCCCGCTTGAAAGCGCCCACTCCTGAGCAAGCGCAGGTGCGCTTGAAGGCCATCTTCGAGAATAGCGATCCAGTGGGCCGCATGACTGATTTTTTGGGTTTTCTCAAAACCCTGGATAGCAATGAGGCCCGCAGCGCGGCGCTCGGCACCTTGATGGAAAATTTCAATCCGCGCGAGCGGGCGCGGGAGTTGAATATGTTGATGAGCCAATGGGCTGGGGCGGATCCGGCCGCCGCGCTGGCGTCGGTGAAGGACAGCAAGGAATGGCCTGGGCAAATGGCCGCCTCTACCGTGCTCACCAAGTGGGTGGCCTCCAACCCCGACGCCGCCATTGCCTGGGCCGCGGAGAACGGCAAAGCAGCGGATCAGACGGAAAACGGCAACTACTACATGGTCGGTTTGCTGGGCGCGCTGGCCAAGACCGACCTGGACCGCGCCGCGACCCTAGCGCAGTCCATGAACCGCAGTCGCGCGCGGGGCGACGCTATGGACCGGGTGCTGGATCAATATTTGACGCAGCGCTCGCCCGAGGCCACGCAAGCCTGGGCCGCTAGCTTGGGGGCGAGCCCTTTCAAGGACGGGGTGCAAAGCCGCTTGGCGGGGCGCCTTGCGGACAAGGATGCTCCGGCGGCAGCGGCCTGGGCGAGCACCCTGCCAGACTCGGAAAACAAACCTAAAGTCCTCTCCGAAGTGGTGCAGCGCTGGTCCCGGGAGCAGCCTAACGAAGCCGGGGCCTGGCTCAATCAGTTCCCCGTTTCTCCCGCGACAGACGAACCCCGCGAGGCCTTCGCCATGCAGGTGCAAAAATCCGACCCCGAAGCAGCCATCGCCTGGGCCGCCACCATCACCGACGCCGAGCGCCGGGAGCGGGCCACCCGGGACCTCCTGCGCAGTTGGAGCGAGCGCGAACCCGAACAAGCGCGCCAGTGGGTCGATAGCAGCCAACTGTCCCCGCGTCTCAAGCAGCGCTACGGCACCAAGCCCAACGGCTGAGGCGGCATCGCCCCCTTGCAATGTCACAGGCTTTGGGAGAAAGATCGGCGTATGGCATCGGTGCCTTATCAGGAGGGGTGGTCGAGTGGTTTATGGCTGCAGTCTTGAAAACTGCCGTAGGGTAACCTACCGTGGGTTCGAATCCCACCCCCTCCGCCA
>CALQKQ020000072.1 GCA_943331195.2 Akkermansia muciniphila
CCAGCGGCACTTACCGCACTAGCAAATACAACGGCGGAGAACTGGCCCGCTCCAGCTCCGGCAGCTTCAACACCGGCGGCTCCTAGGCCCCGAAAGCCCCAAAAACTCCACCGCGCCCCAGCACCTCGCTCAGGGCGCCGTCCGCAGCACTTGATAAAACCGCCGCCGCGCGCTGGCCGCACTCGCATCCGCCAGGATTCCGCTATACCCCGTGCTTTCGGCCACCGCGCTCGCCTGCATGGCCTGCCAGGCCGACAGCCCATCGCTGAAGCGCACTTGATAGCGGTAGCCCGCCTCTTGCAGCCAGCGCAGCTGAACCCCGCTCGTCGACTGGTAGCTCAAGTCCGGCGGCGCCGTCGCCAAGGGCCCATTGGCCGCGACGCTGAGGTCGTCGAACAACATATAATTCGTCCCCGGCGCAAAGCTCACGCTGGCGCGACATTGCACCACCAAACTCCCCAGATTGAGCGCCTGCGGCCCCGCATAAAAAGTTAGGTCGGTAAAGAGCGGGACCCCCTCCAAGCTGGCGGACCAGCGGTTGGTGCGATAATTGATCCGCATTTCCAAATCCTGCAACGTGTCGTACAAAAAGGTGACTCCCGTGTTGCTGTAGCGCAGGCTTTGCGTCGCGCTGTCGTAGCTGTAGCGGTAGACCGCCTGATAGGGCTTCAGCGTGGCCGGGTTGATCTGGGAATTGTCAAACTGGATGCCTGCTAGGGGATAAGATTGAATCGCTCCGTTGTTGAGGACAATATAATTATAGATGATAAACTCAAAATTGTCGCGCGTCAGCCCCGTGGAATCCTTGATCCCCGCCAGCACGCTCACCGTCACCACTTCTTGGCCCGACGCGACCGGTTGGTAGTTGAAGGCCTTGCGCACATACATGGTGCCTCCCCCGGAAAGAATGCTAGCGGAATTCCCTCCGATGTAGGCGGCGTTCCCCACCCCGGGAATGGCGTGCCCCGACTCCGCCATAATGCCCGACCGGTCCTGCCCCGCGTGGCTGCCCGTCCAGCCATCCGTGCCCGGAATGGCCCCTTTGCTCCCCGACGCCGGGGCCCCCGCAATGCGGTCCGCCCCGGGTATAAAGTTCTCCAACCCCGTCTCATACAGGTCCACCGCAGAGGCGGTTTGGCCAACCAAGCAGAGCGCGCAAGCGATTCGATACATGCGACTTATTTAATCAGGTTGCCAGCTCAGGGGAAGCAACAAAAAGCGGCCCGGAACACTTTCCGGGCCGCTTCTATAGCCTGTAGCGTGAGTCACCTCAGTCCTCGGACTTAGCCGGGACCTTCTTTGCCGGGACCTTCTTTGCCAGGGCCGATCGGCGGCTGGGGAAGGCGGGGACCAGCGGGGGGCTTCAAGGCCGCGAGAAACTCGTCCTTGCTGATGGCACCGTCGCCGTCGCCGTCGAGCTGCGCCAAGATGCGCGCGGCAATCTCCGGACGGATATTGGGCACCCGGAGGAACTCGGCGGCGCTCAGTTTGCCGTCGTCGTCCTTGTCGAGTTCGTCGAAGCGCTTGGCCCGCTCTTCCTCGATTTTAACGCGCATGGCATCCGCCGCCGCCTGGCGCTCCGCTTCGGAGAGCTTGCCGTCGCCATCCGTGTCCCAGAGCTGCTTCTTGGCTTCGAGCTTGGCCTTGGCCGCCTCGCGGGTCGCCTTCTGATAGGCCTGGCGCTCTTCCACCGAGAGCTTGCCGTCCTCATCGACGTCATAGGGCTTAAGGAATTCAGGCAGCGTGCCATTGCCAAAGGGCTTGCGGTCATCCGCGCGGGAGGCGGCGACGCTGCCCACCAGTGTGGTGCAAATCAAAAGCAGGTGAGTGACTTTCATTGGATAGGTTGGGTTGAGTGATAGCGGAAAAGACCGCCTCTACTTAAAAGAAGACGCCGCCGCGCGCCGCTGGTTACCAGACCGAAATATTTTTTCGCACGCTTCCCCTCGCGCCCCGCTTCAGTCTAACACCATGGGCTCCTCGCCAACCTTGCTGTCCGCCGGACCAGGCGTCTCCGCCGCCGGAACCACTGCGTCCGCGCCCCCTCCCACTGCAGGCACCTCGCTGGCGGGCAACAATTGCTCAATGATAGCCTCCCACCACTCCTGGCGATCTAACTCCTCGTTGGCCAATTCCACTTGTTGATCCGGCGTCAAATCAGCCGCAATCGCGTCAAGCAGCGTTCCCCCATCCGACCCGACCGCGCTGGCCGCACTTCCCCCCGCGCCGACCGCTGCCGCCGCCTCGCCCGCGCCCACCGCCTGCATCGCGGGAACCCAGCCCGGAGCATGCCGCACCAGCGTTTCAAAAATGCGATCCTGCTGGGCTTCATCGATCCCCAACAATCCCACCAACTGCGCCAAGTCGTGATTCGCTTCCTGCTCCACCCGGGCCGCGCGCCGCTGCAATTCCCCGTCGCCTAACACCGCAGGGCCAAGCGGGCTCGCCGCCGCCCCCAGCCGGACCGCCCCCGCCTCTTCCACCTCCGCGACCACTCGCGCGCGGCCCGAAGCCGCCCGATCCGGCTGCCCCGCAGCCTTGGCCACCGCCGCCGCCGGCCGACGGACCGTCCCAGCAGCAGCCCCAGCGCTAGGCCTAGCCTTTACCTCCGCGAGGGAGGCCGCGCTTTCCGCAGCCTGCTGCCGCCAAACCCAAGCCCCCGCTCCGCCGACCAGACCGACCGCGCAAAGGATAACAAGGGGCGCTTTCATAGCATCAAGGCAATCAAAGGGAGACAGGATCAAAGCTCCGGCAGGGAACCATGCTCTGCCTGCAAGAGTGACGCAAAGCGGGCCAAAATGGAAGCCTTTAATTTAGCGCGACTCTGCGCCAAGCGCTTGGCCTGCCCAGGCTCAAGGCTTAGCTCGCGCGCCAAGGTGTCGTGGACCTCAAGGAGGCGCAGATGCATCTGCAGCAGGGCGCGGTCGCGCTCCCGAAAGACGCGGTCCGCCGCCACTTCCAGGTGGGGCTGCACCGCGCGCCGCTGCTCCCCCGTGAGCTGCAAATCGCCCGCCAAGCGCTCCAAGGCTTGCTCGGCCCAGCGCTGCGGCGAGGCTCCCGGAGCGCTGCCGATGGCTTCCTCTAACCCGATTGGGGTCGCGATTTCCCCGCGGCCCACCCAGTAGCCCACCGCCCCGCCGGCCGCAAAAATCCCCCCCAGCGACAGCGCCAACAGACTAGCAGCGGAGCGCGGGCTCACAGGGAGGAAAAGCCGGGGATTTCCAAGGCCGGAGCGGAAAGGAGCGGAGCCGGGTCCCGCAGCAGGGCCACCACCGCCGCCGCGAGGCCCGCCGTGCAGGCCGCCCGCATCGACCAGCGGGCCCACCACCCCAAGCGCTCGTCGCGGCGCGCCGCTAGGGCCAAGGCGGCGAGGCGCGGCGCAAAACCAAAGGGAGCGGCTTCGTCAGACGCCGCCGGATCCGCCGGCCGCGCCAGGCGATAGGCCGCAGCCAATGTTTCCCAGGAGTTAGGAGGTATAGTGGTTTTCATCACGAGGAGTGCCCTTCGAGGCGGTGCAGGGATTCAGTTAATTTGCGCCGCCCCCGCATGGCCGCGACTTTTATTTTCGAGGGCGTCCAGCCCGTCAAGGCCACGATTTCTTTGATGGTTTTCTCCTCCAGATCCAGCAGGCGCAGCGCGACCTGCTCCACGGGATTCAAGGTGGCCAAAAGCTTGTCGATAATCTCCCGCCCATCGCGGCCGGGGCCGTCCGCTGGCGGGGTCGCCGCGAGCGATTGCTCCAAAAAATGCGCCTCCTCGACGCTGAGGTCGGCCAAGCGAAACTCCGGGCGGGCCCGCTGCTGGCGCAGCTTGTCAATGCAGGTATTCACCGCCACGCGCGCCGCCCAGTGGGGGAAGGGCTGCTCCCCCCGGAAGTGGTCGAGTTTCGCGAAAATTTTCATGAAAATATCCTGCATGAGATCCTCCTCGTCCGTTGCCCGAGGCAGGTGGCGGCGCACGATGCGAATCAGCTGGGGATACAGCGCCTCCACCATTCCCCGAGCCACCGCCTCGTCTCCCTGGGAAACGCGCTGGATGGCGCGGCCCCAGTCGGGCGGGCAGTCGGAGTCAGAAAAAGGCATGTCCCACTGGAGAATGACGCCGCGCGCCCGGGTCTGGTTACCACGATTCAAGGCATCAAGCCAAACCCGGCCGCAAGCGTTTAGCGGAAGGTAGCTCCTTCCAAACGATAGCGGTAGGCCTCCCCCGCAGAACCTGGCACCGAAGCCGGTTCCGCCAGCGCGGCCCCCAACTCATCTAAGTCAAAAGCCGCCGGCTCGCTCAGGGTTTCCTCCCAGGCCCCCAGCAGCGCCCCCTCCCCCGCCACCTCGCGCAAGCTGGCTTGAAACCGCCGCGTCGCAGGGTCAAACTCAAACCCCGCCCGGTAGGCCTGCCCGACCTCCAGCCGACGCGAAAGCCGCAATTCCACCGTCCGCGAAGTCCCCGCCAGCGCCAGCACCACCGCCACCCGCTCCGGTCCCTCCAGCCGCCACATCCACGCGCGCTCCCGCAGCGACTTCTGACTGCTAAACCATCCCAGCTGAATCGCTTCTCCCCCAAGGCTCCCAAACGACTCCACCCGAAAATCCAAACTGGCGTGCCGGGCCACCGGCGTCGCCGCCCCGGGCACCGCATGCACATAGCGGCGCCGCTGCATCGGAGCTGGCAACGTCGCCGGGCCTCCCGCAGGCCAGCTTCCCTCAATCCGCACCCCCTTCTCAGCGGCCAACCAGCGGTAGGGCACCGCGCCTTCGCTCATCAGAGGCACCGCATGGCTCGGGTCCCGCAGCCGCCCAATCGCCAGCATGTCAAAATCAAAATACCACCCCCGCCCCAGGGGATCGGTGGCGAAATCCTCGCGCCAAGGCTCCGCCGCCGCAGCGCTCGGGTCGCCCGTTTGATTGCGCAGCGAAGCCAAAAATGGATTGACCCCCGTCGATGGTTTTTGCCCATAGTGGGTGTGCTCCGACCACACCCAGACATATTCATCGCTGTAGGCTAGGGCCAGGGGCAGATTAGACCAAAAGGACGCCTTCGTTCCGCTAGGATAGCCCGCCCAGCTATTCCAGGGGTCGTCCTCCACCCAGGCCGCCATCCCGACTTTGACGAACGCATCGTATTTCGCGGGGTTGGCGCTATAGCTCCGCCATTGCCGCATCGACAAGCGGGCCGTCTCATAGCGATTGCGGTCCCCCACAAAACCCTCGGCGGTATGCGTCGTCCCCGCGCCCTGTCCGTAATAAAAGGTATTTTCATAGCCGTGAATCAGCTGCCCTGGCGCTGCCATCGCCTCCAACACCCCATCCAAAAAGGCCGCCGTCCCCTTCAGCGGGCCATAGGCCACCGCGTCCGGTGACCACGCGAAGGTGATGATGATTTTCACCGCCGGAAGCTCGGCCTGCACCGCGCGAATCCACTGCGCCCCCCGCCGCCGGAGCACTTCCGGAGCATCTTTGCCAAACGGAAATGGCAGGCCCGCAGGCCGGTCGGCCGCCTGCTCCGGCTCCCCCGAGGCGCTGTGCCAGCGGTATTCCCCATACTGCTCCGTGTCTAACCAAAACCCCAGCAGCTTGGCCTCCCGGCACAGGCGGGCCGCCCGGGACGCTTGCCGCTCTAAAATCGCCCAGTCCCCGTCGTTCGCCAAATCCGGCGTCCCGCGTCCCTTGGCCCCATCCACCAGGGTCACATTGAGAAAATTGTCCTTAACCGAACCCCAGACCACCGATTGCAAATCCGCCACCGCAGGCTGCAGCGCCTCGTAGGGCAAGTCCACCGTGTTCCATAACAACTCCTGAAGCAGATAGTCCCGAGCCGACAAGCCGACGCGGCCGGCCCAGTCCGCCCCAATCACCACCGGCACCACCAAACCATTGTAGGGGTAGCTCGCGGTGAATTCAGGATGCTGGGCCAGAAAGCGCGAATTCACCGCGTCGCTGCCGCCATTGGCATATTGCCCGCTCCCAATGAATTTTTTCCCGCGCAACTCCTGCGGCCTAGCCCAAGGCTCGGCCGGAAGGGCGGCCTCGGTTTCTAATCGAATCCAAGCCAGCCCCACTTCCGCCGCGCCATGGCAGGGATCGAGCCGAAACCGCGTCCCCGGCCCCTGGGGCGGTAGGGCAATGCGGTAGTCGTGCCATTGCCCATCATTGTTGACCACAAATACCCGGCTCCGCTCCTCCGCAAAATCCGCTCCGAAATAAAGCTGTCCTAGCGGATCACCGCTAGAGCGCATCCGCCAAGTCACCACCACAAACTGCCCCGCCGGGCAGTCCACCGGCGGCCCCGTCAGGCCGGGATCCGGTGCCTGCAAATCCAACACCCAACCCTCCGCCGTGCGGCGCGCCGCAGGCTCCGGGTTGCTCAGCGCCCAGCCCTCCCCTCCCTGCGCAAAATCCCAATAGGCCAGCGGCGCCGCTCCCGCCCCCACCGCTAGAAACACGAGAAAAAAACCGACAGGAAATTTCATAAGGATGTGATAAGAACTTTCCCCGCCGGGGGGCCTCGCATGGACCCTTCGCCGAAGGGCACCTCTCAAGCAAAGAGGTCGCGCACCGCTTCCCCCTTGCCGTCCAAGGTCGCATAAAAGGGCCGCCCCTCGATGTCGAAGGCCGTGCGCGGACTGATTCCCATGGCCGTGAAGATGGTGGCGTGCAGATCGGAAATGCTCACCGGGTTCTTAATCGCCACCAGGGGGCGCTCCGCCGCCGTCTCCCCATACAAATGCCCGCGCTTCATGCCCCCGCCAAACATCACCACATTGGTCCCGCCCGTAAAGTGGCGGTGCAAGCCATAGTGCTGCGGCGACTCCAGCCGATCCCCCGCCACCCCCGCCTGATCCGTCGCCGTCGAATTCGGCACGCCTTCAATCATGGCGTCGCGGCTAAACTCGCTCGCCAGCACAATCAGCGTCCGGTCGAGCAAGCCGCGCGCCTCCAAGTCCCGCACCAACTGCGCGATGGGCCGGTCGATCTCCTGGTGCAAGCGCTCCACCGTCTCGTGGCCATTGGCGTGGGTGTCCCAGTGCAGGAAGGGCACATACTCCGTGGTCACTTCCACAAAGCGGGCCCCATTTTCCACTAAGCGGCGCGCTAACAAGCAACCCTGACCAAACTTCCCTGCGGTGTAGGATTCCCGCACCTCGGGCGACTCCAGCGAAAGATCGAACGCCGCCCGCTCCTTCGAACTGAGCAAGCGGTGGGCATTCTCCAGGGAACGCAACATCGACTCCCGCTGGAAATCGCTCACCGCCCCCCGCTGCGGATGCTGGTCGAGCAACTTCTTGAACAGCGCGCTGCGGTTTTCAAAGCGCCCCGCATCCATGCCCCGCGGCGGCCGCACCGATTGCGCCGCTTCCTCCGGCACCGGCAAATTCATCGGCCCATACTCCGATCCAAAAAAGCCCGCCGTGGTAAACGCCTTCAGCTCCTCGCTCTCCCCATGCCCCTCGAGGTGCTGCCCGATATTGATGAACGCGGGCATCACCGGATTGCGCGGGCCTAGCACCTTCGCCATCCAGGCCCCAATGTGCGGCGCGGCCACGGTCTGCGGCGGCACATAGCCAGTGTGCCAGTGGTATTGATGGCGCGAATGCAATATGCTGCCCAAGTCCGGTTGCACACACGACCGAATCAGCGTCGCCCGGTCCATCACCTGGGCAATGTGCTCCAAGCCCTGACAAATCCGGATGCCATCCACATTGGTGTCGATCGCCGGAAACGTGCTCAAAACATTGCCCATCGGCGCCCCCTTCTCATACGGCTGATAGCGCTTAGGATCAAAGGTCTCCGGCGCCGCCATCCCCCCACCCATCCACAGAATAATGCAGGCGTCCGCCGTCGCCTTCGGCTGCACCACCGCCTCCGCCCGCAGCCGCGCCCCCGGCGTCAGCAAAGCCGCCGCCCCCGCCGCCGCCAGTTTCTTCAAAAAGTCGCGGCGCGGCTGCGCTGGATCGAGCGAAAGTGCATTCATAAGAATAATAGATTTTTAAGTTAGTATTTTAACGGACCATTTGAAACTCCGGCTGGATCAGCAGGGCCCAGAGCAAATCCTGAAGCCGCTCCGCCGTGGGCTCCGGCCCCAAGGCTTCCTCCGCCAACGCCACCTCCCCAGGCAAAGGCGGACGCGCATAGGCAAACGCATAGAGCCAAGGCACCAGCGCCGCCCGCTCCTGCCCCGCCCGCCGCCCCAACAGCACCTTGGCCCCCTCCTCTAATCGAGTTGTTAGGATTTGCCCGTTGTTCAAATCCATCGCCTCCAGGGTCGTCAGGTCGTTAGGCCGCGTCGAAACAATCTGCTCCCGGTTCGGCCGCCCCAAGGCCCGCATCAGAAAATCGCTCTTCAACAGCGCCGCCCGCACCATCGGACCGCCCCCGCGCAGCGCCTCCGCCAATTGATTGCGCAGGGTATCCCGCAGCCCCCGCCACGCCGCATCGTCCACTTCCGCCGCCAGCTTCCAGCCCGCCGCATCCCCCGGCAACGCCCCCTGCGCCGGCGCTTCCCCAGCGCGGCAAAGCCACGTGGCATCGCTCACCAAGGATTGACTCGGACCATCCGTCCAACGCAGGCGCCCTTCCACAAACAGCCCCGCCACATTCGGCCCGCTGCCCCCATTGGTGGCCGCGATCACGATCTCATTTTTCCCCACCCGCAAGTGCGGCAACAAATCCACCGCCACCGGCTTCTCCCAGGTGTCGCTCGCCCCCACTTCCTTCTGGTTCACCCACAGCTTGAATCCATTGTCGCAGGTCACCACCACCGCCGCCGCCTGCGGCAGGCTCGTCAATTCTATCCTCCGCCCAAAACTCACCGTCTCCCCAGCCTCCGCCGCCTTGCCCTTCTGGTCGTTCGACCAAATCCATTTCCCCGTCAGCTCCTCCCCCGGGACCGCCGCCGCGCCGCCGCGCGCCACCGGCGCATCCATTTTCCCCGGTGCCGTCCCCGTGATCTGCCACACCGCATCGGTAAACTGCTCCGCCGTGAGCCGCTTCGCCCGCGGGCCTGCATAAATATACTTCCGGTCGCCGCCCTCCACCAAAGACTCCGCTACCGATTGATAGGCCTGGCTAGAGCAAATCAATTGGATGGTGTGCTTGAGATCATAGTGATGGTCCACTAAGTCCGACGCCAAGAAATCTAACAAATCGCTATTCCAGGGCTCCCCCTGCATGGAATCCACCGGATCCACCAATCCCCGCCCCATCAGGCGGTGCCACAAGCGGTTCACGATGGTACGTGTAAGCCGCCCATTCCCCGGATGAGTCATCAAGGCCGCCAGTTGTTTCAGGCGCTCCGGCTTGGGCAGGGCGGCATCGATCGTGCCCAGCTCTGGGAAAAGCCACGCCGCCTTAGCCTGGCGGCCGGTCGGCTTGTCGCAGCGGTGAATCTCCAGCGGCGCCTCCGCAAACACCGCCGCCAGCCCATAGGCCTCATCCAATTTCCAGCGGTCGATGAAGCTATCGTGACAGGAAGCGCACTTCAAATTGATCCCCAAAAACGTCTGCCCCATGCTCTGGGCGAATTGAATCGGCACGGTCTGCCCCGCGCTAACCACCCCGCGCCATTTGATGCCCCGCCCGAAGCCTTCGCTCTCCGCACTCGGCGGAGCCACCAATTCCCTGACAAATTGATCGTAGGGCATGTTCTTTAAGAGCGCCTGGTAAAGCCAAGCGCTGATCTGCCGCCGCCCATCGTCGATGTAGCCCGTCCCCGCGTAATCGTTGCGCAGCAAGTCATTCCAAAAACTCAGCCAATGCTCCGCATAATCTTGCGCTGAGCCCAACAGCCCAGCGAGGGCCCGCGCCCGCTTGTCCGCCGCCCCATCCGCCAAAAAAACACTCAACTGCTCCGGCGTCGGCAACAGCCCCACCACATCCAAATGCACCCGGCGATAAAACGCCCCATCCCCTAGCGCCTCCGGCCGAGGCCGCTGCCGCGCCGCCAAATAGGCGTCCACCAAGCGGTCCACCGGATTCTCCCGCCCTTCCACCGCCGCCGGCAATTCCGGCCGCCGCGGCGCCAGCGGCGGCTCATAGGCCGCCGGCTTAAACGCAAAACCCTCCGCCCACGGCACCCCCGCATCGATCCACATCTGCAATTTCTCCACCTCCCCCGCACTCAAGCGATCCCCCTTCGGCGGCATCTGCTCATCCACATCCCCCGTCGTAATCACCTTATAAAGCAAACTCTCCGCGCTGCGCCCCTCCACGATCACCTTCCCATTCTCACTGCCCGCCAACAACTCCCCCCGCGTATTCATGGAAAAGCCCCCCTTCTTCTTCTCCCCCGTGTGGCACTCACTGCAGTGCTTTTTCAAAATCGGCACAATGTCGTGCGCAAAGTCCACCGCCCGCGCCGACGGCAGCGCCGCCACCAGCGACAGAAAAAACCAAGGACGAAACGACAAAAAGGAGGAAAGCTGCATAAGCAAAAACTTGGGCCCAAGCATCTCCGCTGACGCGCCCAACGCAAGATCCCTTTCAAGCCCCCCTCCCTTCCGCCCGCCCCCCCTCAGCCCCAGCCCACTGAAAGACCCAGCCATACTCCCTAGTAAGGCCAACCCTCCCCTCCCTGCCCGGAGACCCTCCTGCCGCATGAACCGCTCCTCCTCCGCAATGCTCCAGCGCACCCTCGCCCTCCTGGCCCTCGCCTTCGCTCCCCTCCTCCCCGCCGCCGTCGATTTTAATCGCGAAGTCCGCCCCCTCCTCTCCGACCGCTGCTTCGCCTGCCACGGACCCGACGCCGCCCAACGCAAAGCCGGCCTCCGCCTCGATACCTTCGAAGGCGCCACCGCCACCCTCAAAAGCGGCAAGCGCGCCATCGTCCCCCACCATCCCGCCGGCAGCGAACTCTTCACCCGCCTCCACAGCGTCGATCCCGACGAACGGATGCCCCCCCCCAAGCTTAACCGCCCCCTCACAGGACCCGACCGCGCCATCCTGGAACGCTGGATCACCGAAGGCGCCCCCTACGCCCGCCACTGGGCCTTCATCCCCCCCCAAGCCCAAGCCCTCCCCCCCGTTCGCACCACCTCCTGGCCCAAGGACAAGCTCGACCACTTCATCCTCGCCACCCTCGAAGCCCAAAACCTCGCCCCCAACCCCGAAGCCGACCGCCCCACCCTCCTGCGCCGCCTC
>CALQKQ020000073.1 GCA_943331195.2 Akkermansia muciniphila
GGGGAGGTCTCGGAGGGGGGCGGGAGGAGGCGGAGGGGGGCGTGTTGGGGGAGGGCGAGGAGGGGGTCGGAGGCGAGGAGATTGGCGGCGAGGCGGCGGGCGAGGCGGACGAGGGCGCTGTCGCGGATGAGGTCGCCGAGGACGAGGTTGGCGAGGCCGCTTTGGGCGGTGCCGAGGAGGTCGCCGGGGCCGCGGAGGAGAAGGTCGGCTTCGGCGACGGCGAAGCCGTCGGAGGTGGCGGCGAGGGTGTGGAGACGGTCGAGGGCGGTGGGGTTGTGGCCGTTGGCGGCGAGGATGCAGTAGCTTTTGTGGGGGCCGCGGCCGATGCGGCCGCGGAGTTGGTGGAGTTGGGCGAGGCCGAAGCGTTCGGCTTCGAAGATGATCATGACGGAGGCGTTGGGGACGTCGACGCCGACTTCGATGACGCTGGTGGAGACGAGGGCGGAGAGTTGGTTGGCGCGGAAGGTGCGCATGACGGCTTCTTTTTCGTTGGGGGGGAGGCGGCCGTGGAGGAGGCCGACGGGGTAGGGGGCGAGTTTTTTTTCCCAGGCGAGGTGTTCTTTGGAGGCGGCTTTGAGGGCGAGGGAGTCGCTTTCGTCGATGAGGGGGTAGACGAGGTAGGCTTGGCGGCCTTCGGCGAATTGTTGTTTGAGGAAGGAGGCGATTTGGTTGGGGTCGGGCTGTTGGCGGACGGCGGTGAGGATGGGGCGGCGGCCGGCGGGGAGTTCATCGATGAGAGAGACGTCGAGGTCGCCGTAGACGGTCATGGTGAGGGTGCGGGGGATGGGGGTGGCGGTCATGACGAGGACGTGGGGGGCGCGGCCTTGTTGGACGAGGAGGCGGCGCTGGTGGACGCCGAATTTGTGTTGTTCGTCGATGATGGCGAGGCCGAGGTTGGGGAGTTCGGAGTGGCCGTGGAGGAGGGCGTGGGTGCCGATGAGGATTTGGGGAGGGGCGGAGGGGGAGAAGCCGTCTTCTTTAAGGGAGGCGGTGCGGAGGCCGATGCGGAGGCCGAGGGGGTCGAGCCAGCGGCGGAAGTTGAGGTAGTGTTGTTCGGCGAGGATTTGGGTGGGGGCCATGAGGGCGGCCTGGCAGCCGCTTTCGACGGCGAGGAGGATGGCGGCCAAGGCGACGAAGGTTTTGCCGCTGCCGACGTCGCCTTGGAGGAGGCGGTTCATGGGGCGAGGGGAGGCGAGGTCGGCGCGGATTTCGGCGATGGAGCGGAGTTGGGCGTTGGTGAGTTGGAAGGGGAGGGCGAGGAGCCACTGGTTGAGGAGGAGGCCTGGGCCGCAGTGGCTGGCGCCGGCGAGGGCGTCCCAGCGCTGGCGGCGGCGGAGGACTTCGAGTTGGAGGAGGACGAATTCTTCGAGGGCGAGGTAGCGGCGGGCGCGGTTTTTGGCGTCGAGGGAGGGGGGGAAGTGGATGGCGCGGAGGGCGAGGGGGCGGGTGAGGCCGGCGAATTCGCCGGTGGCGGAGGGGGTGGGGAGGAGGTCGGGGACGGTGTCGTCTTGGAGGTGTTCGAGGAGGAGCCAGACGGCGCGGCGGAAGGTTTTTTGGGGGACGCCTTCGCGGGCGCCGTAAATGGGGGCGAGGCGCTGGAGGTGGATGGAGGCTTCTTCGGAGGGGGTGTCGTTGAGGATTTCGAATTCGGGGTGGTCGATGACGAGGCTGCCGCGGGGATCGGGTTTGGGTTTGCCGTAGACGATGACCTCTTGGTCTGCGGCGAAGGATTTGGCGATGAAGGGCATGTTGAACCAGCGCAGGGTGAGGGGGGCGGCGAAGGTCTGGAGGCCTTCGAGGCCGGGGGTGCGGTGGTGGTCGGGGGGGGCGAGGGTGACGACGGCGACGGGGCGGCCGGGGCCGAGGCGCTTGACTTGGACGTCGGTGACGAGGCCTTGGAGGCAGAGGGCGGGGCCGGAGGCGTCGAGGGCGTCGGGCCAGCCGTCGAAGGCGGTGCGGTCTTCGTAGCGGAAAGGGAAGTGGGTGAGGACGTCGCCTGCGGTGAGGAATCCGGCGGAGGCGAGGGATTTGCGGAGGCGGGTGCTGAGGAAGGGCAGGCTATCCAGCGGGGTGGCGAGAGTCATGGGGCGTGGGGAGCCTTCCACGGACTGGCGGGGCGGCAACCGGAGAGGGGGGATTCCCGCAATCGAGAAAAGGGGAGGGATGGGGGAGGGCGCGGGGGGTGGGGCGTCGCAGATTTGAGGCGAAAGCGGAAAAAGAGTCTTGCAGGAATGGGAAATCCATGGCATTTAAATGGCATAGTTTCCCCATTATGGCCCGCGAGAAGAACAAAATTGAATCCATCCAGATCACCCTTTCGGTGACGGAGCCGATTCGGGAGATGTTGGAGAACTTGTCGCTTTCGGGGTTTTACGGGAAGAATGCGGCGGATACGGCGGGGCTGTTGCTGCGGGAAAAGCTGCGGGAGCTGAACACCTTGGCGGGCATGCCTGGGGTGGGAGCGGCGGTTGGGGCGCGCTGAGGCTTTTTACTTTGAATTTCTTAACTATCAAACCATTCGCTATGAAATCTACGATGATCATTGACATTCCTCCACGGATCATGCGCGGTGCGCTGGGGCGGCCTGGGGCTGGGGTTCCGGGGGTGCGGGGACCTGGGGGCGGGGAGGATGAGTTGCGAGTGTTGGCGCGGCAGATTGTGGCGCACGATCCTGCGTTGGCTTTGTTGTTGGCGCGGGCGGGGGAGCGGCGGAGGGAGTCTTGAGGGTGCGGGTTGGCGCTGGGGGAGTTTCCTGGACTTGCAAGGGTGGTCGAGGCGAGCGAGGACTAGAGGCATGAAATGGCAAAGCATCTGGCAGGCGGCGGGAGTGTGGCTGGTGGGTGTGGGTTGCGCGGGGGCGGCTGCGGAGGGGGCGCTGGAGCCGCTGGTGGCGGCGCTGGAGCCGATTTCCTTGCGGACGGCGTTGGCGCGTCCGCTGCCGGAGGCGCTGCGGACGGTGGTGGTGCCGGCGCGGGAGGATGCGGTGTTGGGTTTGACGCATTTGTCTCGGGAGGAGTTTGCGGCGACTGGCTTGGACTGGGAGCAATTCATGAACCGCGCGGCGGCGGCGGCGACCCGGCTGTTGGTGACCTTGAAGCCGGTGGTGGAGCGGGACGCTGCTGGGCAGATTGCCTACATCAAGCTCAAGGGGGAGCGCCCGTTTACCGCCAGCGTGGTATTGTCGCCGCGGCTCTTGCCCTTGTTTCGGGGGGTGCTGGGGGATCGCTTGGTGGCGCTGATGCCTGATCGGCAGACGGTGTATTTGTTTTCGCGTAATTTTGGGGCGTTCCAGGCCTTTGGGCAAAAGATCATCGATGAGCACGCGGATACGGTGTATCCTTGCAGCATTGAGGCTTTCGAAATCAGTGCGGATGGGTTGAAGTGCCTCGGGGGATTTGACGATGGAGCGGCCCCGCTGGCTGGGGTGGCGGGGAAGGACCAGGCGGGGCCGCGGGCAGAGTTGCCGCAGGCGGTCAAGCCAGCGGCTGCACCAGTCCCCGCTAAGGCGGATCCTTAGCTTGCTTAGGGAGAAGGGCCGCAGAATCCGCAAAAATGAGGAAAGACACCTTATAATTATCAGACCTTCCGTGTTTTCAATTACAAATGCGGCTCTGCTGTGGGGAAGGTGGCGCCAGAGTCACCGAAGCGAAGGGCCCAAGAGGGGCCTCCGTTCTCAATTAAGGGAAAACCTTAGGATGAGATCACGAATTCGGTCGCAGGATTGCACAAGTGTGCTAAATTGAGTCATCTATGGCTACCACCAAACGAACCAGGTTCTCCCGACGACTTCCGGATCATGTCACTGATGAGCTCGTAGCTGCCCTTCTGAAACCGAAGGTGTACGATTTCAACAGTTTGTTTGAGGCGGTCTATGAGTGTCTGAAGCTGCGGAATGCGGTGAGTGGCGGGGAGGAGATGCTGCGCTTGCGGGCATATGAGAAGCTGCAGAATTTGGTGTCGCGCGGGATGGTGGAGAAGAATGTGAAGCAATACCGCGGTCTGGAGAAGCTGAAGGACGCGCTGACGCCTCCTGAGCCAGTGGAGCCGGTCGTGATCAGCGCCTGAAAGAGGGCTGGGAAGGACAGAGTTTTTTCCGCTGAGGTCTTGGGCAGTGGCCCCTCAGCGCACGCGGTCCCGGCTAGGTTTCTGGCCGGGACGTTTTTTTGGGGGGGAGGAGCGTTGGGCGGAGTGTGGGGAGTTGGGGCGGATTTTTTTGATTGCTGAGCGCTGAGGACAGGGGGAGAGAGGGGGAGGGGAAGTTGGCGGCGCCGCGCTGGCCTTGGCTCCTCGCCTTTTTTTGCCATGATCCGCCTTCGCAATGTTAGCCGCACGTATTTGGAAAGCAGCGGGCGCCGGGTGCGGGCCTTGGCGGGATTTTCGTTGGACCTGGCGGCGGGGACGATGACGGCCATTACGGGGCCGAGCGGCTGTGGTAAGAGCACGTTGTTGCATTTGTTGGGGGCGCTGGACCAGCCTGACGAGGGGACGGTGGAAGTGGCAGGGGTGGCCCTGCACGGCGCCAGCGAGGCGCAGCGGACTCGATTCCGCAGGGAAACCGTGGGCATTGTGTTTCAATTTTTCCACCTGCTCCCCGGGTTGACGCTGCTGGAAAACGTGGCCTTGCCTTTAATTTTAGGGGGAAGCGGTGCGGGGCTTGCGGAGGCGCGCGGGGCGGAGTTGTTGGCCTTGGCTGGCTTGGCGGACAAGGGGGCGCGCCTTCCTCACGAAGTGAGCGGGGGAGAACTGCAGCGAGCGGCGGTGGCGCGCGCCTTGGTGCATCGGCCGCAGCTGCTGCTGGCGGACGAGCCTACGGGCAATCTGGATTCGGGGAATGCGGCTCGGGTCATGGAGCTCTTTCAGGCAGTGCACCGCAGCGGGTTGGCGACGGTGGTGTTGGTGACGCACAGCGCGGACATTGCGGCGCAAATTCCTGGTCGCTTGGCCATGGCTGACGGGGGCTTGGCCCCGGCGGCGGGGGGCCTTGGCGGCGGCTTTTAAAAAAATGCACATCGAGCCTTGCCAAGCGCGCGGCCTGTGTTAAGAATCCTGCCCCTCCGCGCCCAGCATGGCGTGGCGGTGTTGCATGGATCAGGCCTCTCAGGGGGCGAGTTTGCGCAGCACCGGGGTTTTTCAATCACCTTCGCTTCCCCCTACGCCGCCATGAAAGTTCGTCCCTCCGTCAAGCAACTCTGCGAATCCTGCCGCATCGTGCGCCGCGAGGGCGTGGTGCGCGTCATCTGCAAAAATCCTCGGCACAAACAGCGCCAAGGCTGATCCTTTCCACCTCCACTGACTCCAATTCCTTTATCCCATGGCCAGACTGCTCGGCGTTGATATCCCCAATGAGAAGCGCATTGAAGCTTCTCTTCCTTACATTTACGGCGTGGGTCCTTCCCTGGCCCGCAAAATTCTTGGCCAGGCCAACATTGATCCCAACACGCGTGCTGGCGAGCTTTCCAACGAACAACTCGGCGCGATCATTCAGATCATTCAGGCCAACGGCATCACCATCGAAGGCGATCTGCGCCGCGAAATTCAAATCAACCTGAAGCGCCTGCAGCAGATCAACTGTTACCGGGGCGTTCGCCACCGCAAGGGCCTCCCCGTCCGCGGTCAGCGCACCAAGACCAACGGCCGTACCCGCAAGGGTCCTCGCCGCACCGTCGGGGTGCAGCGCAAGGCCACCAAGAAGTAATTTTTCCTCTTTTCCCCAACGATCCCTATGGCTGAAGAATCTCTCAAACCGGCGGAAGCCGTCGCCCCCGTCCCGGTCCCTGTCGCTCCTCCGGTGCAGACGGCGGAAGAAAAGGCTGCTGCGGCGGCTGCCGCCTCGAAGGAGGCCGTCAAGTTGCTTCTCGATCCTGCTGGCGACAATCTGCCGAAGATTGTCAAAGCCAAGGGCTCGAAAAACATCACCTCGGGGATTGTTCACGTGGTTTCCACCTTTAACAATACCTTGGTCACGGTGACCGATTTAAAGGGAAATGTGATTGGCTGGTCGAGCGCTGGCAAGATGGGCTTCAAGGGCAGCCGCAAGAGCACCGCTTATGCGGCGCAGATGGTATCGCAAGACGCTTGTCGCCAGGCGATGGGCCACGGCTTGCGGGAAGCTGAAGTCCGCGTCAAGGGCCCTGGTTCGGGCCGGGAATCAGCGGTTCGCGCCGTCCAAGCTCTCGGGGTGGATGTCCTTGCGATTAAGGATGTGACACCTGTTCCGCACAATGGCTGCCGTCCTCCGAAGGCCCGCCGCGTCTAATCTTCTTTTTTACCTTTCAGATATCTCTTACACACATGGCACGCTACACGGGTCCTAAAGACAAAATCAGCCGCCGCTTTGGAGTCGCCATTTTTGGCCCATCCAAAGCCATGGAACGCCGCAACTTCGCTCCGGGCCAGCACGGCGCGCGCAGCGGGCGCAAGAAGCTTTCTGACTACGCGGTGGCGTTGGCGGAAAAGCAGAAGTTGCGCTACCAATACGGCATGCTGGAAAAGCAGTTCCGCAAGTTTTTTGAAGAGGCCTCCCGCCGCCGCGGCATCACCGGGGAAATTCTCCTCCAGATGTTGGAACTGCGTCTGGACAACGTGATTTATCGCCTTGGTTTGGCCAATTCCCGCAATGCGGCCCGCCAATACGTTGGCCACGGCCACGTCACCGTGAACGGCACCAAAGTCAACATTCCCTCCTACCAGTGCCGCCCTGGCGACGTGATCGCCATGAAGGGCAAGGTACGCTCCCAGCAGATGGGCGTGCGCGCTCTCGACCTCACTCAGGCCGTGCCTACTCCTGACTGGGTCACCCAGGACAAGGAAAAGCTTGGCGGCACCGTCAATCGCATTCCTTCCCGCGAGGAAATCGACCCCATCGTCAACGAGCAACTGGTCGTCGAACTCTACTCCCGCTAAGCAGCGACCCTCCTCGCTCTTTTGCCAAACGGCAGTCCTCCCAGGGCTGCCGTTTTTTTGTGCCCAAGGCGAGCGCCGCAGCGCTGGTGGGAAACACAGGAGCGCGGCCGCTCACCCTTACGCAGGTTTTGGGCGGCGTGAGTCTTGCGTTCGAGGTGTCCCTGGTGGTGGGGTGGTTCTTTTTTCCATGGGCGTGGTTCAAGCTCCCAAGTGACTTCATCTGTAAGGCATTGAGAAGGCGTTGTTATTTGGGTACTCCCATCCCCGCGTCCGCCGAGGTCTTTTGCCAAAATCGTGAGTTGACTACCGCAATCGGCGGGTGCTTGGCGATTGTGCGTTAGGGTTTCTCCTCGCGCGTTGGCCTTTTTGGGGCTTCAGCTCTGGCACTCCTGCCAGGGTGCGGGACGCCTTGGGGCAGGGATCCGGGCGTCGCGGCGCTCACACCGGCTCCAGCGATCAAATTACCTGGAACATGGCGCGATTCTAACTCTTCCTGTGGGATGGCTGTGTAGATTTATCTTGATTGCGTGGCTGGTGGAGATGTGCTATATGTAAGTATGATCGCTCAGCATGGCGGTGATTCCGGCGCGATCCGCACCCCGCAGCGGGTCTTGAATTACTGGAGGATCCATAGCCTCAGGAGTGGTTGGTTGGGAGTGTTCCTATCCGGTCTGATTGCCTTGGTTTGCGTTAATGCGCTCCAAGCCCAGGTGGTGGCGATCCCGGACCCGGCCTTGAAAGAGACCATCCGGGTGGCACTTGGGAAATTCACCGGCGAGATCACCGTGGCCGATATGGAAAGCCTGACGACTCTGGACGCAAGCAAAGCCGGACGCGGCGGGCCCCAGGCCCCCGTAATCCGGAGCCTCACCGGTCTGGAGACGGCCATCAATCTGACGGAGCTGGATCTAGCCGGCTGGTTCGAGCGAGGGCCTGAGGGAGTTCCCCCGATTCCGCCCTGCATCGAGATCGCCGATTTCTCCCCACTGGGGAATCTCAGCAAACTCCGTTCCCTGGATCTCACCAACAACCAGCTGATCACTTTGGCTCTGCCCGGAGGACTCAGCGGGCTCAGGATGCTGGATCTGAGCCGCAACGGGTTGACCGGCCTGAACCTCCCGGAAGGTTTGTCCAGCCTCACCACGCTCTATCTTTACGCGAACGAACTAAGCAGCCTAAACCTCCCGGCGGGCCTGGGAAACCTCAGGACCCTCAATCTTTACAATAACCGATTGACCGGCCTCACGCTTCCCGCTGGTCTCTCCAGGCTCTCCTGGCTGGATCTTGGTTCCAACATGCTGGCGAGCCTGAGCCTTCCGGAAGGACTCGCCTGCCTTTATTGGGTGAATCTCGAATTCAACTACGGCTTGGCGACACTGACTCTGCCCGGGGGGCTTTCCAGCCTTGCCACCCTCAATCTTTCGTATTCCGGGCTGGCCAGCCTGAACCTTCCTTACGGCCTCAGCGGCCTGACCTCGCTGAATCTCCAAGGCAACCAATTGGCCACCCTGAGTCTTCCAGCGGGCCTTGCGAGCCTAACCACGCTCAATCTTGGCTGGAACCACCTGACAAGTCTGAGCCTTCCCGGCGACCTTGCCAGCCTGACTTCCTTGGATCTACTCGGTAACCCTCTGACAAATCTGAGCCTACCTACAGGACTCCCCAGTCTCGCCGCCTTGTCTTTGGATGTCAGAAAATTGACCGGTTTTGCCTTTCTGACCGGGCTTCCCAATCTCGCCTCCCTGAATATTGAAACCGACGACCAGGCCGGTATCTCCTTCCTGAGCGGCCTGAGCGGCCTTGATTCGTTGCTTCTGTATGGGAACCAGCTCACCAGCCTGACGCTCCCTGCCGGACTGTCGGGCCTGATCCTTCTGGAAATCTATGTCGGCCAACTGACAAACTTGACGCTCCCCGCAGGGCTTTCCCGTCTAACCTCCCTGCACATCAGAAGCACCCGGCTGGCCAGCCTGGTCCTTCCTGGCGGGCTCACCAGCCTCGCCACGCTGGATCTCAGTTTCAACGAGCTCACCAGCCTGACGCTGCCGGAGGGGCTTTCTAGTCTGACCCTGTTGGATCTCGGAGGCAACCAGTTGACCAGCCTGACCCTGCCCGAAGGACTGTCCAGTTTGACTACGCTCAGACTCTACCAGAATCAGTTGACTACCCTGACCTTGCCTCAGGCGCTCCCCGGCCTAACTGATCTGAGTCTACAGGGTAACCAACTGACCAGCCTGATCCTTCCGGCGGAAATGCCGGGTTTGACCTACCTCTCGCTCGGAGCAAACCAGTTGACCAGCCTGACCTTGCCTGAGGGACTTTCCCATTTGACCGTAATCGATCTCGGTGCCAACCCGATGACAAGTTTGACACTTCCGGCGGGACTCTCCAGTCTGTCCTTCTTGAATCTTGGTGACCTGTTGGACCGTCTGACCCTTCCTCTGGAGAACAAGGCTCTGATCGAATCGGGCTTGCTTTACGTGCAAGGATTCCCTGCGGCAAAGATCACTTACTACCGGGTGCCCGTGCTGCAAATCACCCGCATCACCATGGTGGACGGTTTTAGCCTTGAGATCACCGTCGGCGGTGCCGAGGGCGTGGTCGCGATCGATGTTTCTCCCGATCTGAAGACATGGTCAGAACAAACCCGGTTTTTCAAGAAAGCTGGGGATCAGGCTGTCCACATCCTTACCAGCAGCTTGAGCCAGTATTTCAGGCTGAGGGAGGTAGAGTGAGTGTCAGCGGTCACCCAAAGTGCACCACTTGTGTTCACTTCAAAGTGCACCACCCCCGGGGCTGAAGTGACCATCGGCTCCGGGCATCTGCCGGAACTGGCTGATCCCGTTCCCAGTTCAAAGTGCACCATCCCCGGCGACAAAGTGACCACCGGCACCGGACTGGACAACTTGCCATCGTCAGGGCCTGCGGCGGCGGTTGCGGCGGCGGCATCGCGCAGCAAAACCGCTATTTTCCAGGTAATTTGCGCGACGGGCTAGCCTTCCCAGCCACCATGCTGCTCTGATTCCACCCCCTGGCGTGGGTCGCCCGGTGCCTGATGAATGAAAGCCGGGAAGCGGCCTGCGATGACTGGGTCCTCACAGGCGGGCAAGCCGAACCCGCCGCCTACAGCGCCGGCCTGCTCGCGATCGCACTATTTTCCAGGTAATTTGAGTGGGTAACATCGCACTATTTTCCAGGTAATTAGAGCGGGTAATTTGAGCGCACTGCGGAAATCGCCATAAAGCTGAAAATTCAACTTTTGAACTTGCATCGCCTGCTAAACCTAAAGAGGAAAATGAGAAACTGGCCAAATTGGTGGAAATGACTTATCTACAAGGCCATGAACTCATCCATGGCCCAGTTCTCCGCTCACCCTACGGGTGAGTCCTTAAACCGGGGGCAATCGACCACGGGGTCGTGGCCGCTGGATACTCCTGGGGGCCGCTTTCACGCCGAATGGGATGACCAGGCTCCGGTGACCCGCGAAGGCTCTCTGATTTTCTTTTTCCAGTTCCTTGAAGCGGGAGGCCGCTGGGAGCATTTCCTCGGGCAGTGCCCTCTGACTTATACGGGCAATCGCGGCAGCGGTGCCAAAAGCGTCATGGGCACGGTGCTGCTCAGCGTGCTTTGCGGCCATTGGCGCTATGCCCACATCAACGGCATCCGCGGCGACGGAGTCAATCCCGGCCTGCTGGGGATGAGTGGCACGGTCAGCGAAGACGTGGTGCGCCTGGCCATGTACCGCATTGATGAGACCTCGGGGCTGGACTGGCTTTCGTCCCAAATTCTGAGCAGCATCTCCCCCGTGTTGGGCTTGCCCTGGATCCTTGATATGGATGTCACTGTGAAGCCGCTTTACGGCCACCAGGAGGGCGCTGAAATCGGTTACAATCCGCAAAAACCCGGGCGTCCCAGCCACGTTTATCACAGTTATTTTGTGGCAAACCTCCGCATCAGCCTTGGCGTGGAAGTGCGTCCTGGCAATGAACATGCCGGGGCCAAGGGCTTGCCCGGCCTGTGGCAAACCCTCGGAAAACTCCCTCGCTGTCAATGGCCCACGTTCATGCGGGGCGACTGCGGCTACGGTCAGGAAGCCATCATGCTGGAGAGTGAGGAGCGCGGCCTGCCCTTTCTTTTCAAGCTGCGTCACACCGCCAA
>CALQKQ020000074.1 GCA_943331195.2 Akkermansia muciniphila
CCCTCGGCCGTGACCGTCAGCTTCGATCCAAAGCCCGCCGCCAGCATCATCAGCCCCATGATGCTCTTCCCGTTCACCTGCTCCTCATCTTTCTCCACCCAGATCTCCGACTGGTGCGCGCTGGCGATCTTCACGAACATGGCGGCAGGACGGGCGTGGAGTCCCAACTTGTTGGTGATGGTAAGTTCGCGCGTCAACATAGCTCCAAAAGTGGATGCGGCAGCCCCAGCGGCAAGGGCGGATGGCGCCTTTCCCGAAAATTCCCGCCCTCAACTAATGCGCTGCTCCTCCATGGTCCGCAGCAAGGTCTGGCTGAACTCCACCGCACTGTGATGCCCAAAACTGCGCAGCTTCTGCTCCAGCGCTGCCACCTCCACCAGCCGCGCCGTGTCCCGCCCCGGCCCCACGGGCAACTCAATCAGCGGCACCTGCCGGTCCAACACCGCATACTGCTGCTGCTCAATCCCCAGCCGATCCACCTCCGGAAAATCCTTCAGCGGCTTCAAGTTCACCACCAAATCTAAGCGCTTCCGCACCCGCATCGAGGCCGCCCCAAACAGCAGCGGCACATTCACCACCCCAATCCCCCTCACCTCCATGTGAAACCGCCCTAACTCCGTCGACGTCCCCTCCAACTCCCGCCCCTCCGGCGCCCGCAGCCGCACCAAATCATCCGCCACCAGCGCCGCCCCCCGCTCCAATAAGCCCAACACCGCCTCGCTCTTCCCCGCCCCACTCTCCCCTTTGATCAACACCCCAATCCCCTTCACATCCACCATGCACCCATGCTCCGTCGTCGTCGGCGCAAATTCCCAGTCCATCCACAGCGTGCACGCATTGATAAACCGCATCGTATCCATCGAACTCCGGAAAACCGCCACCCCAGCCCGCTCCGCGATCGCCATCATCCCCTCCGGCACCCGCCGACTCCGGCACACCACCACGCAGGGAATGTCGCAGGCACACATTTCTTGAAACCGCTTGCTCTGCTCCCGCTCCGAAAGCGCCCCCAAATAGGCAAACTCCGAGTTCCCCAACACCTGAATCCGCTTGTAGGCAAAATAAAGATAAAAGCCCGCCAACGCCAAGCCCGGCCGATTCACCGACGGCTCATAGATCTTCCGCCCCAAACCCTCCTCCCCCCCCAATAACTCCAACTGCAAGTGCTCCCCGTGCTTGCGGAAAAATTCCCCCACCAACAAATGACCGATGCGTTTGACCTTGGACATACCCCACCCTGCCCGACTCTCCCCTCCCCATCAAGCCTCCCTTCCCAAGATCTCCGCAGCAAACACTGGCATTCTCCCCCAATCCCCCCTATAGCCATCCCCCATGACTAGGGAACGCGACGAAAAAGAACCGCCATTTGACCTCCGAGACCGCACCCGCGATTTCGCCCTGCGCGTCCTCCGCGCCTTCGGCGAACTCCCCGAATCCGACGAAGCCCGCATCCTCGGCGAGCAACTCCTCCGCGCCGGCACCGCCGTCGGTGCCCACTACCGCGAAGCCCACCGCAGCCGCGCCACCCCCGCTTTCGCCCCCAAAATCGACGACTGCATCAAGGAACTCGACGAAACCGCCTACTGGATGGAACTCCTCGTCGTCGGCAAACTCGCGCCCGCGCCCCCCCTGGTCTCCCTGCAAAACGAGACCAATCAACTCATCGCCATCCTCACCACCATCTCCAAAAACGCCCGCACCCGCCCCTCCTAGCGCTGTTTCCAGCAAGCGACCTCAGGCCGCCCACCGCTTCCCCAGCACAAGCCCTCAATAGCGGCGGCGCCCAAACATCAGCAAAAAACCAATCCCCGCCAACAAGGTCGCCCCCATGGCCTCGGGCACCGGCACCGGATCGGCCAAAACCAGCGGCTGAGCCTGCGGCAAAGCCTCCTTGGTCCGCACCTCGACCTCCTGCGCCGCCGCGCTGCAGCATAGGCAGCACCCAAACAAGAAGGCAGTAAAGGATTTCATAAACAACAGGCTCTTACCTACAATACAAACTAGCCCCCCTTTCGTCAATGATGACTCCGTGACATCTGCGCCTTTTTGCCCCGCCCCCCTTGGCGTTTCAGCGCTGGCCCCGGTGCCTCCACTGGCGCAGGGCCAGCACCTGGGCGCCGCCCTGACCCCATCCAAGCGAATCCCTAATAGATAGGTTTATATAGCGCTTAGCCGCTCGACAGGAAGCCCGCAGCCCCTGTCCGCGCGCCAATTGCGCCGCGATGGCGCTCGCATAAGTACAGCCAGTCCCATGGCTCGCCGCCCCCCGAAGAAATGGTGCCGTCAGCACCAGCTCCCCCTCCCCGTCCTGGAGCACATCGGTGGCCGCCGCCGTGGCCAAATGCCCGCCCTTCAGCAACACCGCCGCACCATAGCGCGCCCGCAACTCGGCCGCCGCCGGCCCCAGCTCGGCCACTTCGCGCAGCGGGCGCCCGAGCAAGACCGAGCCCTCATCGAGATTCGGCGTGATCAAGGTCGCCAGCCCAAAAAGCCGCTTCTGATATGCCGCCACCGCCGACCGCGTGATCAGGGCATCCCCGCTGCTCGCGATCATCACCGGGTCCACCACCAGGAGGGGCCGCTGCGACGGGGCCATCGACTCCAACGCCGCCGCCGTCAGCTCGATGATTTCCTCGCTGTACAGCATTCCCGTCTTCACCACCGCCACCGGATACGTGTCCAATAGCAGGCGAATTTGGTCGGCCACCACCGCCGGGGGCACGGCATGGATCAAGCTGACCCGCCCGGGGACTTCGCTGACGACACAGGTCACCGCCGTCAAGCCGTGGACCTGGTGCGCCGTGAAAACCTTGAGGTCGGCCTGGATGCCCGCGCCCCCGCAGCAGTCGCTGCCGGCAATGGTGAGGACGACGGGGACGGAAGAAAGGCTGGCGTTCATGAAAGCCCCCAGCCTGGCGCGGCGAAGCGCCCTCGGCAAGCCCCCCGCGCCTCCGCAGGGAAAGCCTCGCTTTTCACCTGCGCCCGGCCCCAAACCATGCCAAGGGTGAGGCCCAGGGACCTCTCCCTGCTTTGTGCCGCTGTGAACCTTGCCCCCACTGAACTAAGCGGACTAGAAGTGTCTGTGGACGAGGTCATGTACATGCCCAGCCTCAATGCCCCAGCAGACCGGCCCTACCCCTTCGTCTATTTCATCACCATCCGAAACCGCTCGCCCCTCACCGTGACCGTAAAAGCCCGCAAGTGGGTGGTGAAACAGCGCGGCGGCGAGGTCTTAGTCGTGGAGGGCGATGGCGTCGTGGGGCAGTTCCCCCGCTTGGAGCCCGGCGGCGAATTCTCCTACAATTCCTGCCACACCATCAGCCAGAACAGCGAGGCCACCGGTGCCTACTTCGTCGAGGCCGAGGACGCGCGGACCTATTTCGTGCGCATCCCCGCCTTCCGCATGGAAGTGCCGTCCTGGGCCTGAGCCGCCCGCTGAGCGCCTCGCCCTCAATGACTTAATCCTAGGCCAGGTCGTGGCGGCGCAAAAAGGGGATCAATTCGTCGACCCCAAAATCTGCCAGCACTTCCCCATCCCAGTCCATCGTGGGCGCCTTGCGCTGCCCGGAGAGGTCGACCATGGCCTGCATCGCCACCGGATCGCCGCTCACGTTGATCGATTCATAGGGCATGTGATGGGCCTCAAAATAGGCCTCCACTTCTTCACACCAAGGGCAGCCAGCTTTGACGTAGAGGAGGGGGGTTACCGTTTTCATGAGGGCAACCAAGGGCAAAGCAAGCCCGCCTGCAAGGTCATTCCCGCCCGGCAAACCGCACCAGGACCCCAGGCAGCGCCTGAGCGCGCTAGGCAAAAAAGGGGCCGCAGCTACGGGAGATGATGACGATTGGGGCGTTATTTGAGCCACAAGGCTTGGCCGCTGAAGTGAGCCATGAGGGCAGCGAGGGCGGCGGCGATGAGGACGACAACGAGGGCCAGGATCCAAGGCGACCCCGAGCGGGCGGGCGGGGCGGCGGGCGCTTCCTGGGAAGGGCTGAGGGCTTCCATGAAACCCCAAGGTTCAGCTTCACCAGAAGGTGGCAGCGCGCTGGGGGAAGCGTCGGAGAAGATCGGCCAGAGCGGGAAAGCGGGGTTTTCCGGCAAATCCGGGGAGGTCGCGTCGAGGGGACCGGCGGAGGGAGTCCCGAAGAGCGCTTCGGCAAAACCGAGTTGGGGGACTGGGGAAGCCTCGTCTTGAGGGACCAAGGGCTCGGCCGAGCCGAGGGCGGGGTCGAAAAGGCCGAGGGGAGCGGAATCGGTACCCTCGCTTCCGGAATGGGGGCTCGGAACGGCGCGCGGCGCACTCCGGCGGACCGGTGTGGGGCGAACCGGCGGAGCCGCAGGCGAGGGGGCGGCGAGGCGCTGGTGGAAGCGCTGCAGGAAGCCGCTGCGGCTGGTTGGGGTAGGACCGCGAGTGCTGATGGCGGCGTAAAGGAGGGGCTTGAGGCTTTCCGGGATTTTAGGGCTGCCTCCGAGGAGCCACACCGTGAGAAGGGCCAGGTCGCGCGCCGAAGGGAGGGCACCGCACGGGCTGTTTTGAGTCGGGGCTTCGCCAGAAAGAGCCGGGTCGCGGGGAAGCAGGTTTTCCCATTGAAAGCGGTCGGGCTGGGTAAAATCAAGGGCGGTGGGCCAGCTGCGCAGCTTGAGAGCGAAGGGGGGCCACTCAGTGAGGGGGAGTCGGGCCAGGCGGGAGGGGTGCGGAAGCGAAGCTTCGCCGCCCGGGGAAAGAAAATGCAGGGGAACGAGGCGAGGGGAGCGCCAATGGAGGGGGAGGCCGAGCGATTCGGCGGCCTGGGCGGCGGCGTCAATTTGATCAAGGAGGAGGAGGGCTTCCGCAGGAGCCATGTTCGGGCGCAGGCGGCGGAGGGAGTCGAGGGTCCATTTGCCGGGCAGCTCTTCGACGAGGGTGGGCGAGGGGGCCGCAGGATGAAAGGCGAGCGGGGCGAGGAGATGGGGATCGCGGTGGGTGGCGAGGGTCGACCAGGCTTTTTCAAGCTGGGGAAGCAGGAAAGGGGACGGGAGCAGGTTGGGCGGGGGGAGGACTTGGACGTTGACGGGGCGGCGGGTGCTGCGCTGGGTGCCGCGAAGGCGATAGGGGTCGGCAGCGTCGGAGCGGCGCGGGTCGAGGGTGAGGTCGTCGCTAAGGGATTCAGCGGTTTCAGCGGCGTCAGGAAGCAGCTGGGCGAGGGGAAGCCGAGGAAGGAAGGCAGCCGGGAGGCTTTCTGGGGGCGCCGTGAGTTCGGGGGAAAAATCGCGGGTGCAGCGCTCCACCAGGGTGCGGAGTTGTTCGAGAGTACAGGGGTGGTGAGGCGCGGTGGGCGTGAAGATGGTGTTGAGTAAGAAGGCGAGTTCGGGAGGAAGGGCGCGGCTGGCGAGGAGTTCCGGAGTGATGTCGCCGACCAGGTTTCCGATTAAAAACCGGGCGAGGAGGCGGCCGGTTTGCTGGATGGCGCGGGCCTCGACCAGATGGGGGTCGGGGCGGTCGGGAAGGGCGGCGGGAAGGCCGAAGTCGCCCAAGCGCAGGAGAAGGTCGCCTGGATGGGGCCCCGAGAGGCTGAGGCCAGCATGGAGGACTTCCACGCCAGCGAGGAGCAGGGGCTGGCTGGCGAGCGCGGCGAGGCCTTCGATGAGCTGGCGGATGAGCAGCAGGGCCAGCCAAGGCGGGAGGAGCGGGCTGCGGGCCAACCAGCGGTCGAGTCGCTCGCCGTCGAGGTAGGCGGAGACGAAATAGTTGGCACCTTCATCTTGGCCGCCGTCGCAGATGCTGAGGAGGTGGCGGTGGCGCAGGGGAATGGCGCGCTGGAGGAGTTGCTGAAAGCTGGCGGCATCGCGGGCGCGCTCGGGGCTGGCGATGGAAATGTGCAGTTCGACGAAGCTCCGTTGTTGGTTGTCGAAGGCGAGGCAGGCGACTTCGTCGGGGCCGCGCCACACTTCCACCGTGGCCCCCTGGCGGTCCTGGCAGATGGTGTAGTGGCGGAAGGTCTGGAGGGGCATGGCGAGGGCGGGCGGTGAGGGACCAGGGAGATTAGCACAGGATGGAGGGAGTTTTTCAGCTTTCGGTTTGCTCTTTTTGGGATGTGGTGGGCCCATGGCAGGAGCATCTTTAGAACAGCGGGTCGAGGCCGCGGCGGCGGCGGCGCGCTCGCAGCTGTTAGCAGGGCGCCTGGCGCAGGGCGGCTGGGAGGGCGAGCTTTCCTCCAGTGCCCTGGCCACGGCCGTAGCCCTGTTAGCGCTGGGCGTGGTGCCGCCAGCGGAGGGGCAGCGGGACTTGATGGCGCGGGGGCGCGCCTGGTTGTGGCGAACCCAGTTGGCGGACGGCGGATGGGGGGATACCGATCGGAGTCGGGCCAATATCGCGACGAGCTTGCTGGTGTGGTCGGCGCTGGGTTTGCTGGAGCGAGTCCTCGGCTCGGAAGGGGAAATGGCTTGCCCCGGGGCGGTCGAGCGGCTGGAGCGCTGGATTGAAGGGGAAACGGGCGGCTTGGCCCCGGCGAATCTAGTGGCGGCGCTGGAGCGGCGCTATGGCAAGGACAAGACCTTTGCGGTGCCGATCTTGATGGCCTGTGCCGTCGGGGGGCGCTTGGGGGCGGCACCGCAGTGTTGGCGCTGGGTGCCCGCGCTGCCCTTTGAGCTAGCCGCGCTGCCGCGCCAGTGGTTTGCCGCCCTGCAACTGCCCGTGGTCAGCTATGCCCTGCCCGCCTTGATCGCGATCGGGCAAGTGCGGCACTACCAGGCACCCTGCTGGGGTCCGTGGGCTTGGCTGCGGGGCTGGGCGGTGGGGCGGACGCGGCGCTTGTTAGAGGAAATCCAGCCAGAGGGAGGCGGGTTTTTGGAAGCGACGCCCCTGACGGGTTTTGTGGCCATGGCTTTGGCCTCAGCGGGGGCGGGAGCAAGCGAGGTCGTGCAAGCAGCCGTGGGATTCCTGCGGGAGTCAGCCCGGGAGGATGGCAGCTGGCCGATTGACACGAATTTGTCGACCTGGGGCACGACGTTGGCGGTCAAGGCCCTGGAGGGGGAGATGCCGGAGGCGGCGCGGGTGGCCGTGCGGGTGTGGTTGCTGGGGCAGCAATATCGGGAAAAACACCCCTATTGTTTGTCGGCGCCAGGGGGCTGGGCCTGGACGGATTTGCCTGGAGGGGTGCCGGACGCCGACGACACCGCCGGGGCCTTGTTGGCGCTGCGGGAGTTGTCGGGCGGGGCGGACGCGGCGGCGGCCGAGGCCGGGGCCCGCTGGCTCGCGGGCTTGCAGAATAGAGACGGGGGCATGCCCACGTTTTGCAAAGGCTGGGGCGCCTTGCCGTTTGATCGCAGCGCACCGGATTTGACGGCCCATGCCCTGGCGGCCTGGCAAGCGTGGCGCGGGGAGATCCAGTGGCAGGCCTTGCCAGCCATGCGGCGGGCCGTGGCGTGGCTGGGACGGACGCAGCACGCGGAAGGCTCGTGGTTGCCGCTGTGGTTTGGCAATGAACACCAGGCCGGAGAGGGCAATCCCGTCTATGGCACCGCCGCCGTTTTGAAGTATTTGTGCCGCTTGCCAGCGGCCGATTTCCCCGCGCTAGGGGACATCCGGGCGCGCGCCTTGGACTTTTTGCTAAAGGCACAGTTGGCCGACGGTGGGTGGTCAGGAGGAATGAGTGGAGGTCCGGCCTCGATCGAAGAAACGGCGGCGGCCCTGGAGGCCCTGCTAGCGGCGCAGGAGCGCGCCGGACTAACCGTGCCCCGCGCCGCCTGGACGCAGGGACTGGAGGCGCTGCTGGCATTGACCGCAGAGGGCACGTCGTTTCCGGCCGCACCCATCGGACTTTATTTTGCCCGTTTGTGGTACTATGAAAAACTCTATCCCCTGATCGCAGCGCTGGCCGTTTTCCGGCACGCCCTGCGCTGCCTGGCCGCAGCACGCTCCTAATTTTCTTTCCCATGGCTCGCCCTTCCGCTCCCGTTCCGCAGCGCTACACCCTCCTGGCCATCCTCGTCGCCGTGGCCTTGGCCTGGGCCCGCTGGAAGGGCTGGATCCCCCAAGAAGAGGCCAAGCCTCCGCGATCAGAGCAAGCCGGCCGCCCCGCCCCCCAGACAAGCCCCGCCCCTCGAGCCAACCCCGCGCCGGTCACCGGAGCCTGGGAAGAATGGGCCGACTGCTCCCTCGTGGAAGATCGCGGCAATGACGGCGACAGCTTTGTCGTGCAACACCAGGGCCAACGGCGCACCCTGCGGCTCTACTTTGCCGACTGCCCCGAAAAATATCGCCACCAATACAACGGCGACCGACTCGCCGATCAGGGCCGCTACTTCGGAGGACTCAGCGAGGCCGAAACCGTAAGCTTAGGCGAGGAAGCGCGGGATTTCGCGCTCGACCGACTCCGCACCGGCAAGTTTACCGTGCAAACGCGCTGGGAACAGGTTTTCGACAGCGAACGGTATTACGCCTTTGTCCGCCTGCCCCAGGGAGACCTCGGCCAATTGCTCGTCCAGGAAGGGCTCGCCAGAATTTACACCAAAGGAGAAAATCGCCCCCAAGGCAGCAGCGCCGCCGCCGAAAAACAGCGCCTCCAAGCCTTAGAACGCGAAGCCCGCCAGGCCCGCCGCGGAGGCTGGGGAAGGCCTTAAACCCCAAAAAAGAGTCGCCCCGCGAGTCCCTGCTCACACAGGAACCTCCGCAGGGCGGCTTTTTTAGGGGGGAAAAGACGCAACTTGTTCCCGAGAGACAAATTCCGCCTAGATTTCGCCAAAAAGCCAGAAAGCCCCGCAGCGATTTCTGACTTAAAAGTACATTTTGTATGCGCATTGTCAATACAAACAGGCGGTTTTCTGCCGACTCAGCTCGCTCCCGGCGCCACCCGCAAGCCCCCGCCTCCCGCCGCCCATAATGCCAAATCGGCATCACCACGATGCCAAAAGAGCATTTCCGTTACTACAAACCCGCCTCCATGGTGTGGCGTGAATAATCTCGACCTCGCCGTCCACTTCTTCCTGCAGCTCGCCGTCATCCTGATTTTCTGCCGGATCGTCGGCCTGATCGCGGCCAAGTTTGGCCAGCCCCAAGTCGTCGCCGAAATGATCGCCGGGGTCCTCCTCGGCCCCTCCCTCTTCGGCCTCCTCCTCCCCGAGGCCCAAGCCTGGCTCTTCCCCTGGGATAAAACCCAGACCGCCCGCGACACCCAAAGCTATCTCTTCCCCGTCTCCCAACTCGGCCTCGCCCTCTACATGTTCGTCGTCGGCATGGAATTCCGCATGGATATCATCCAATCCCGCCTCCGCAGCTCCCTCGCCGTCTCCTTCGCCGGCATGGCCGCCCCCTTCGCCCTCGGGGCCCTCCTCGCCTGGATGGTCCACGGCCACCCCGAACTCGGCCTCTTCCCCCCCGGAGTCCCCCTCGGCTCCGCCATGATCTTCCTCGGTGCCTGCCTCTGCATCACCGCCTTCCCCATGCTCGCCCGCATCATCCACTTCAAAGGCCTCACCGGCACCACCATGGGCACCGTCGCCATCGGAGCCGGTGCCATCGACGACGCCATGGCCTGGTGCCTCCTCGCCATCGTCCTCGCCAAACTCGACGGCGACTGGTCCCACGCCATGCTCAATATCGGCGGCGGCCTCGGCTTCGTCCTCCTCGCCTTCCTCGTCATCAAACCCCTCCTCGCCAAAGCCGAAGCCTCCTTCCTGGCCGATGGCAAACTCACCGACGGCGGCTTCGTCCTCGGCCTCGCCCTCATGGCCCTCGGCGCTTGGTGGACCGATTACATCCGCCTCCACGCCGTCTTCGGCGCCTTCGTCATGGGTGCCGCCATCCCCCGCACCGCCATGGCCCGCGACCTCATCAGCCGCATCCAACCCCTCGCCGTCGCCCTCCTCCTCCCCCTCTTCTTCACCTACTCCGGTCTCAATACCAAAATCGGCCTCATCAATACCCCCACCCTCTGGCTCGTCTGCGGCGCCGTCCTCCTCGCCGCCATCGCCGGCAAAGGCCTCGCCTGCTACCTCGCCGCCCGCGCCACCGGCATCCCCCACCGCGAAGCCATGGGCATCGGAACCCTCATGAACGCCCGCGGCCTCATGGAACTCATCATCATCAACATCGGCCTCCAAAAAGGCGTCATCTCCGAAGGCCTCTTCGCCACCCTCGTCCTCATGGCCGTCATCACCACCCTCATGGCCTCCCCCCTCTTCGATCGCGTCGTCGGCCCCCGCCTCCGCGAAACCGTCTCCCCTCTCCCCGCGTAACTCCACCGCCTGCCACCCCTGCCCTCCCCCACTCCCATGGTCATGCCCTCCTCTCCCGACTACGACGTCATCATCATCGGCGGCGGCCCCGCTGGTGCCAGCACCGCCGCCATCCTCGCCGAATACGGCCACCGCGTCCTCATCCTCGAACGCGAGAAATTCCCCCGCTATCACATCGGCGAATCCCTCATCCCCTTCACCTTCGGCCCCCTCCAGCGCCTCGGCCTCGTCCCCCTCATGAAGGCCTCTCACTTCCAAAAAAAATTCGGCGTCATGTTCGTCCAACCCGACGGCAAACGCTCCCAACCCTTCTACTTCCACAGCCGCTACGACATCGATACCGTCGCCCAAACCTGGCAAGTCCTCCGCTCCGAATTCGACGAAATGCTCCTCCGCCACGCCGCCGCCAAGGGCGCTGAAGTCCGCGAAGAAGTCACCGTCCTCGCCCTCCTTCGCGACCCCCTCGACGCCGTCGGCGGCGTCCGCCTGCGCCGCGCCGACGGCCAAGAAGAAACCCTCACCGCCCGCCTCACCATCGACGCCACCGGCAAGGAAGCCTTCGCCTCCAACCGCCTCGGCTGGCGCCTCCCCGACCCCAAACTCAATAAAGTCGCCGTCTGGACCTACTACCAAGGCGCCCCCCGCGAATCCGGCCTCGCCGAAGGCACCACCACCGTCGCCGCCATCCCCGAAAAAGGCTGGTTCTGGCACATCCCCCAACACGGCGACCGCATCAGCGTCGGCGTCGTCGCCGAAGGCAAATACCTCAGCCGCGACGGCGTCCGCGACCCCAAAGC